>CAVHOL010000009.1:0-11636 GCA_963637655.1 bacterium
CTTTAGCTTTTGTCCTATGGAACAAAAACTTTACAAACTGAACAACTTTATACACCCTCTTACTTTCTTTATATGAAACGCTTTCATTTAACAGCACCTCAAATTTAATTATCCCTGAAAGTTTCCCAGTTTACAAGCCACATGTGTAACGAGAAATTCATTTAGCTTACTGATTATATAAGGTGAAATATATTCCATATTATTTCAATCCTTATCTACTGTAGCCCCGACTTCAGAAAACAACAATGAACCTTTTTTTAGTTCAAGTTCACCAATAGTGCGATTGTTGCATTCCTTACATAAAGGAGCTATATATATACCTCCTGCAAACTCATCGCCCTCCTTGGTAGGAATATACACATGTTCCCCGCAAGCTTGCACATCTTCTGTTTCAGAATAGGCATCTTGTTTGGCATCAATGAAAAATCTTGCATCATAAGCTTTTGTATTTGCAAAAATCGTCTTTCCGCAACAACAAGTCAACTTATTAGAGTAAGTATAGGTAAATGCCTGCCAATATTCTATCCAAGCTACACCATGCCAAGCGTGTCTATCAGAAGTCTTAGGCTCGTTGCACAAAATCTGATTAGTTGGCAGCCTATACACTACTGGTTCAGCATTTTCCATAAGGAATGTTTTCTTGTATTCTTTCATTCATTTTTCTTTGTGGACAAGTGATTTCGCAAAGTATTTTACCTATTTGCAAATTTATGGATTTTGTCCAAAACATCGGTACACTTTCTCATAAAAAACTGCAGTTCCTCCCTCCCCATAAATTCGATTGAAGATTTTGCTGACCAGGGAAAAGTTTGCACGGTAGCAGCCTCCTTGTTGCAAAGAGGTATTACTACGGAAATCATGTTTTTTATTGTTTTGGAATCAACTTATACAAAACCAAATTCGGGTCATGACAAGCGTCCTTCTGCATCAACGTATATCTTTTTCGCAAATCATCTACATACTTTTGCATGCCTTCCATGCCGTAGTCCTCGTATTTGCCTCGCTTTTGCAATATGACATAATCCATCTCTCCCATCAGGTTCTGGGGATAGATCTGGTAGAAATCGGCATCGCGCAACAGAGGTTTAACAGCATAGAAAGTGCAGAAAGGAACTGCCACCTTGTCGGTCAGTTTGAAAGACTGGCGCTCCACAAACGTCTGAACCCTGACAACAGGATTGTCATCCCCAAACACCTGGTAACGAGCCACGCCCTGGACTGCCACAATCACCATGGCAAGACCTGCCACGATTCTGTTTGCCTTCACCTTGCCTCCCTCGCACCACAGCAAGATGGAAAACAGAAGCGGCAACGCCGCCGTCCACATATAATACGTGGTGTATCTACCTGCCAGATTGTAACATACCACCACAAACAGGGTAAAGAGGAGGAAATAGCCACCACCCTTCGCCTGTTCTGTTCTTTTCCATGCCTTGTTGACCAACGCTAACAGGACACTTGCCACGGTCAACACGACCAGACTGAAATAATCAAATACCTGCAACAGCTTTCCCATGAAAGAGAGATCGCCTGCATCTGGCAATGCCAAAGGAGATGTCTCCTTGCCCAACAATGGATAGATGGTGTCTCTCACCACACCCCAGAGTTTCATCACCGTGGCGGAGGAGTTCATGATGGCAAGGGCAAAGCCCTTTGCCTCGCCAAAGCACCACATATAGAAGAAGCTGACAACCACTCCCAGTAACACACCGATGACAGCCAAACAGGCTGGCTGCAACAACTTTCGGACAGGGCGAATGAAAAACGCATAAAACACAAGACCAAGGATGATGCACAACGCCGACTGCACTCCCGCCATGATTGCCAACATGGAAAACAGGAGAAGTTGCCAGCGATACACCTTTCCTTCATCGACCGTCTTGACCAGATACAAGGCAAACAGAGTCACCATCATTGCACCCTCCATCTCGGGACGGTTCATCCGATAGATGTTCATCATCACGTCGGAAAACCAAAACCCAACGGAGAAGATGACCACAGCCCCGATTCCGACAGGCTTAGACAGCACCTGCCGTGCCAAACGTAAAATTACCCCCCCCCAGAATTGCCGTCATCAACAGCGACAGCATTCTCATCTTGAGAAAGGAGAAACCAACGATGCCCATCCAGACGTATGCGAGCCAAGTATGCAAGGGGAAATAGGTGCAGAAAGGAATGGTTCCCTCCCCATAGTCGTTGTAAGCCTTGGTCGCCCACTCTCCCCAGAAATACTTGTTGGCGGAGATGTCCGTCAGCATCACCTCGTCACACCACGGAAGGGAATACCTCATGGTCAGCAGGTTCCAGACTATGGCGACAAGGGAGAACGCCAAATAAACGCCAAGCACTCGATGCCGGGCAAACACTGTTGTCAATGCTTTCATTTTTTCTTTTTGTCTTTTATTATTGTAACCCGTTGGCGGAATTAATTTAGTGCATACTTAATTCAGCCAACGGGTTAACTATATCTAAACTTGTGCGTATATCAAGGTTGATAGTTTTGAATGATAAATTTATGCTTGCCTCGTTTCGTTTTAGGGATACCATTTACGTACTCAACATGAATTGTGATATTTTTATCCCTAAAGGCATCAACGATTCCTTTTTCTACAGTTTCTGTATAAGAACAATCTTTGACAATCCGAACAATAATTGCACCATCCTCCGTTTGCTCTATTTGCCATTCCTTTACATAATCCAAGAGTTTCAAATTATCTACGTCAAATAACAAAGATAATGCATAAATTTTATTACCGTTATCATCAAAGAGAAAATCACGAGAACGTCCCAACAACTCTTTCAAAATGGTTTCCCCGTATTTCGTTTCACCTCCATATACAGCTAAATCTCCAGTACGATATCTTATAAACGGCATCCCCAAAATATTGAACCCTGTAACCGTTATCTCACCCACCGAACCTACATGAACTTGCTTGTCGTTCTCGTCAAGTATTTCCGTGTAACCATACAATGGATTAGCATAATAAGTCAAATTATGCGGATTACTTACTGCAAAAACAGAGCATTCCGTATGACCATATTGACCCCAAACTGGACAATGTAAAATTGACTCAATATAGTTACGATCCTCCAATGTTGAACTTTCACTTGTGAGATAAACTCCCTTCAAATGAAATTGCAGCTTGCTTCTATATTTCTTTATATACCGGCAAAAGTCTTTTATAGATGAAGTAAAGCCTCTAATGATTTTAGGTTTAACCTTATTCAATGACTCTATAAAATAATGAAAGGTTTCATCATCGAGGTATCTTGCACAGTAACAATAGCTACCATAAAGGAGATAGCAATTCTTCAACCAATACTCATGATTATTTAGTTGCTCTTCAGAAACCCTATCTCCACCGAAATACGCGATTTCATCCCCCAGCCGATATCCCATTTTGTGATAGAGCATCATCTGACATACATCCTCTATGTAATAGGAAGATGTAAGGGATGGAAACTTTAAGGGTATTCCGCTAGAACCTCCTGTTTCACGCCAACTTGAAAAGTCTCGTGGTACTTCGTCACTAAAAATATTCCAATTATTATCTAGTATCGTTTGTTTGGTAATTGTCGGGAAATGTCTTAATACTGATTCAACATTATTATCATCAATATCTATTTTCCCTACAATATTTTTAAAATAAGCACTATGTTCAATTCCGTATCTAAGAATTTTCACAAGTTGTCTTTTCTGTATTTTCTTCCATCTGCCTTTTGTTTGCAGACAGCACAATGCTTTTACATAAAATTTTAAAAGAGTAAGGGCTCGCTTGAATTTTGATGCATTCATCTTGAACTTTGATACATTCATTTTAAATTAACAAAGAAATCCACCCCAAATTGTGTCTCTGCCCAATTTGATATTTTATCAATCTGCTTGTCATTGCCAGCTATGCAGACGTCTGTATTGGACTTCCATAAAGCATTCTGTTGAGAAGATTCAGGTAAGACCATATAAGTTGATTTCAATCCAGTTTGAACAACTAATGTTTTATTCAATCTGCTGCAAAAGTTTAACCAAAGATCATCTGCACAAAGACAAGTATTCTTTATTACATCGGCTTTTCTTACAATATCATTACAAGCATGAGGTGGGTATAACACTCCACCAACCCCTAAAGGAAAGATTTCTATATGTGGAGAACATTCCGACACAGCATCAGGCCAAGTTGTATAAGACTTATTCTTTAGCACATAAGCACCATAATTATAGATTATACACTTAGGATATTCCTTGCTTTTCTTTATCAATCCCGAAATGGAATGATGGTTATACTGCAAGTCATCATCTATCGTGATGATTTTCTTCTTGGGATAATCCTGGAAAGCATAAAAATACTTGTTGTGACACTTCAGGTTTTCCTTGTTAAACTTGATTGTCAAGCCACGCTTCTGCAATTCCTTGATTTCTTTCGGCAATTCGATGCCATCAAACTCAGACTCTATCAGATATAGACATATCGCATACTTATCCTTAATGCCTTTCTGATGCGCCGCCATCTCTATCACTCGCCACACATTGTCGACACGTGCAGGATAAGTGGTCAGCGACACAACATAATCACATTCCTCCGGCTTCGGTATTTTGTTCTTGTCTACATTGTGATAATACCAACACAACACATTATTAATATGGTATATGCCAGAAAGAACCAACCGACGCCAAACATTCTGCCCACGATAAGGGGCATGCGTATGGATGCTGGGATACAATCCATCCAAATAGTCCAATAATCTTGCTAACATAACGACTTATTTTAGAAAATGAACTTTTGCCAAACCTTTACGCAGCATGGCAAATACATTATAATATCCTAATAGTTGAATATAGAGAACCGAAAAGACACCACCCACAAAGCACTTCACCGACAATGAAACAAAATGGTTTGAAATGGGCAGCAACGATGTTAGATACAATGCTACACACAAGAAGATGCAAAATATAGCCGGTGACATCATATTTTTCAACCAAACCAAGAAAGACGACTCCAAAGCATAAACATACATGATATAAAAGCAGATAAAAGTCGTGATGACCATTGCTGCCGTATAGCCCCACGCCAATGCCTCTATGGAACCATATACTATCACTCCTATAGCATAAGCACCCAAAGTAAAGGCTGCTCCTATAAAACTATTCCAAAACATAGCCTTGGTATGTCCTGTAGCTTGGAAGATGGAGCCACTGGAACATCCCATGATTTGGAACGGCACGCTGATCGCCAATATCTTGAAGCAGGGCACAGACTGCCCCCATTGGTCGCCAAAGAACAAGAGAATCAACTCATCCGCGCAGAAATACAAGATGGCGCAAAGAGGTACTCCGACAAATGCGAAAAAACGAAGAATCTGGGAATATTTTCTCTGGATATACTCGATGTCGTTCTGGTAGTTGCTAAAGACAGGCAACATGACAGGAATCAAAATTCCCGATACGTATTGCAACGGCATCAACTGCAGGTTATAAGACTTATTATAATACCCAAGTTGCTTCATTCCCATATACTTGCCTACCAACATCGAATCGACATTACGAGACAGATACCCAACCATGTTTGCCAAGAATTGGAACACTGAAAATGAGAGTATCCTTTTCAATGGCGACCAATCTATGTGCCATACGAAATGTACCTTGGTGATATGCCGATAAATGAACATCGTCGGGATTGACATTATCACTTGTGGCAAGACCAACGAAACAGGCCCGCAACCATGATACGCCATGGTTATTGAGATGATTCCACCGATAAACTGGGAACATAAAGAGATAATGGTTATCAGCTTAAAACGTTGTTGCCGATACAATATATTGCTAGGAACGGCATTCACACACCCCATCAAGATGTTGAAGCTCATCACCTGGCACACCAGTTTTACCTCTGGATTTCCATAATACTCTGCGATATATGGAGCGCAGAAGAAAAAAGCCAGTCCCAACACCAAACCTTGATAACTGTTAAAGGTATTGATACTGTTCATGTCGTCTGCCGTCAATGTTTTGTTTTGAATGACGGCTGGTCCTATACCAATATCCGCAAAAAGATTGAACAGTGTGAGCATGACGGTAGCGAGTGCCACCACTCCATAATTCTCAGGAGTCAATAATCGTGACAATATCGCAGAGATCAAGATGGTCATTGCCATTCCTGAATACTTGGCTATCGCCATATATATCGTACCCGATACTAATTCTGTTTTTAAACTCATCTGTTTATCTTACTTATTTCTCATCCAATAAAGTTTAAAGTACTTCTTCGCCCAGAACCGTTTCCAGTGCAAGGCGACATGAAGTAGCTTGCGCAAATCATCTGAGGGCAAAGCCTCCACGAACAAGGTTTCATAAGGCTGGTAAATCTCCCTATGGTCTATAATCTGATTAACGCACATTGCTATCGTGCGGTGTTCTTTGGCAAACTTCTCTTTCCAAGATGCCAACACGCCTGGCATATATGGCTCCAAGTACTTGAACACATTGTACATGCCTATCACATAGTTCATGCAATACCGTGGATAGAAGCCTCCCACTCTCTGCACGCACAATGGCATCTTGTAGTACATCACCTCATACCCGACAATTCCTGTATAGAGGCAAAGGAACCAACTGTAGTCCATCGTGTCAGGCTGCAAGTTCTGCTCTTTCCCCTTCAGCATACAACTCTTGCGGAAGATGACGGAAGAGATGAAACTGGGTCCCTTGTCAAACTTCATGACAAAATCAGAAGCATCATGATAAGTTTGAACCATCTTCTCATTTTCCAAGTTTGAATAAAGCAACCTGCTTCCAGCCAACTTGTCATTTGCCATGATGTAGTTGAAATGGAGCATACCCAGACGGACGCCCCCTTGCTCCAACAAGGGAATAGCTATATCCAAGAAATGGGGACTTACGATGTCGTCGTCGCCCAGCAAGAACACAAACTCAGAGTCGGAATGCTCTATGCCAAAGAAGAAGTTGTTCATCCAGCCGATATTCTCTTCCTGCTCATACAAAGTGAAGACATCAGCATGCCCCTTGGCTAGTTCTGCCAACTCCTCGTAAGTTCCATCCTCGGAATGGTTGTCGGTAACTATCAAGCGCACCTTGTCATGATGCTTGATGACTTGTGGCAGAAGATACCTCACATTCTGAACCGCATACTTGCAACGCTTGTATGTAGGGATGGCTATGGTTAATAGCGTATTTGTCATATCCTATCAATATTCCTCCAAAGAATCCAAGATGCCCTTCTCTGCCTCAAAACCGATGGCACGCTTCAGCTTACTGCCGTCCAAAGCGAGATATTTCATACCTGCATCCGCTCGCTGAACAGAACCGAAACACCCCTCGGGAACTTTCTTGCCCATCGCATGATGAATCTTCGTTACGATTTCCTTGACTGTCAAAGTCTCACAACCTTGTATATTATACAGACCAGAGGGAAGCCTTTTCTCCACAGCCAAGTGCAACATCCGAGGCACTTCCGACACATGGACATACTGGCGCACCTGGTCGCCAGCCGTAAAATGCAGCACATCTCCCTGCCGAAGGGCATTCACGACGTAGGGAATCAGACGTTTGGGATTCTCACCTGCTCCATAAATGGTCGGGATATAAAAGTGCCAATGAGTAAAGTCATGCTTGTACGAGGAGACAAAACGGCTTAGCATTCGCTTGCTCACCGTATAGTCATTGGGGGCAAGACATTGCGAGGTCAAGACATCCTCCTCCGTGAAAAAACGCTGCTCGGTGGTAGCTCCCATCTCAAAGACACTGCCAAAAGTGACAAAGCATCCTTGGTAGTCCAGTTTCCTCAACTTGTTGCAAATGGTTACGGGAACTGTCACATTGAGATGATAAATTAAATTGTTGCCCTCTTTCAGGTTCGCCTGTATGCCCGCTCCTATGGCATAGACTATCACGTCGGAGTCCATGAACGAGGTGCAATCCAAATCGGAGTCCATCAGATTGACTTGGCGGAATGTGTCACAAGCATGAGACTTGGGAGGTTCCAAGCCATACATGTCAAGCGTCCATCCCTCGGCAACAGCATACTTGCCTATTGCCGTTGACAGGAATCCATTGGTTCCCAATATACTTATTTTCATGATTATTTCAAGAATTGGTTGATTTCTTCTATACAAAGACTATAGACATCCCCTGTCTTGTAACGCTTGTACCAGTCGGCTACCAAAGCGATGCAGGAGTCCATATTCAATCGAGGTCTCCACCCCAAACGAGTCTTTGCCTTATTGATATTGAGCATCAGGAGTTTTGCCTCATGAAGAGCATTTGGATCAGAAACATCCCTCAACTCGCCATAGTCATAATGATTGACCAAGGCGGTGGCTACCTCCCATACGGTACTTACACTTTCTGCCTCTGGTCCAAAATTCCAACCCTCACAATACGCAGTAGGTCGCATCCACATTTTCTGAGCCAGAAGCATATAGCCCGAAAGCGGCTCCAAGACATGCTCCCATGGTCGGACGGACTTAGGGGAACGAATATCTATCGGCCGACGATCCTCCAAGGCACGAATGCAATCGGGAATGATGCGGTCAAGAGCCCAGTCGCCACCTCCAATCACATTTCCAGCTCGAACAGAAGCCAAGGACACGGTATGCTTCTTACCATAGTCGGCAGGATTGAAGAACGAGCGACGCCAAGACTGGATGGCTATCTCACAAGCACCCTTGGATGAAGAATATGGGTCATATCCTCCGAAAGGGTCTGTCTCCACATAGCCCTCCACCTGTTCCTTGTTGTCGTAGCACTTGTCGGTGGTTATCATAACCCCCACCTTGACACTCTTGGTGGCACGGATAGCCTCCATCACATGGATGGTTCCCATGACATTAGTCTCGTAGGTTTCAACAGGAATCTCGTATGACAACCTGACCAATGGCTGCGCCGCCAGATGAAAAACTATCTCTGGCTGATACTCGGCAAAGATTTCCTTCAGCCGCTGAGCATCACGGATGTCAGCCCTCACGTCAGCCTTTATCTTTTCACCGATGCCAGACAAAACGAAGTTGTCTTTGTCGGAATAAGGTTCCAAGCCTACGCCTACCACCTCCGATCCAAGTTCATGAAGCCAAATGGAGAGCCATGAGCCTTTGAAGCCAGTATGACCTGTGACAAGCACTCGCTTGCCCCTATAAAAATCATTGAAGTTATCTATCATAATCTTGATGATTATTTGATGGAATAAGGAATGGTATCCTTTGGGTCATACAACTTGTCGGTATAAGCCAATAGGATAAAGTTCTTGTCGGAACGATTCTCCACGACATGAGCGACATGGTTGGGAATATACACCGTTATCGCCTTCTCCAACGACAGTTCTATATCTCGCCGCTCATGGGTTTCCATATCTTCGAGCTTGAGCACAGCCTCACCTTCTATCAGGGTAAACCACTCGACTGCCTCCGAGTGGAAATGCCCACCCTTGGCCTGCCCCTGCTTGCCCATGGTCAAATATACCTCACCAGTATGGGAGGGAATGTTCTCCTCAGTTCCTGTGATGGCTTTCAAGAACCATCCCCTGTCATCCGATATGAGACGGCGAGGGATGATGCGTACCTTATCTATTTGTGACATTTTGTTTTATCGTTATCATTACCAAATTTTCCAAGGGGCCTGATTGGTTGCCCACATCTTCTCCAGTTCCAAGTTGTCCTTCAACATATCCATGGGCTTCCAAAATCCAGTATGCTTATAGGCGTGCATCACACCGTCGGCGGCGATTTGCTGAAGAGGCTCACGCTCGAACATGATGGGGTCTGCATCCTCAGGCAAATAGTCAAATACGCCAGGCTCACAGACGAAAAAGCCTGCATTGATCCAATTGCCTTCTCCATCAGGCTTTTCCTCAAAGCTCTCCACCGTACCAGTCTCGGAATTGATGTGTACGGAACCAAAGCGGCCCGCAGGCTTATAGGCTGTCATCGAAAGCAGCTTGCCACTTTTCCGATGCTCTTTTATCGTATCGGCAATATTGATGTCGGCAACACCGTCGCCGTATGTAAGGCAAAAAGTATCATTACCGATATACTTGCGTATTCGTTTCAATCGCCCAGCCGTCATGGTTGACAACCCCGTGTCAACGATAGTCACCTTCCAGTTCTCCGAATGGTTCTCCAACAGTTGGACAGAATTATCAGACAGGTCGAAGGTCACATCGGAGTTCAGCAGGTAATAATTCATGAAATATTCCTTGATGACATTCTGTTTGTATCCTGCACAAATCACAAAATCATTGATTCCGTATGCAGAATATATCTTCATGATGTGCCAAAGGATTGGCTTGCCCCCTATCTCAATCATAGGCTTGGGCATATACTGGGTCTTCTCGCTGAAACGAGTGCCAAGACCTCCTGCAAAAATCACAGCTTTCATTACTTTAAACTATTCTATTAAAACTACCACTTCAATCGTACTGCTCATATTATTTATGGCATATTATCTTCAAAATATAGCCTTCCACTTTTCTTCTCTGAAAAACAATAAATAGCAGATCCTAAGTTAGAAACTGTGTGTTATACATCACGTTGCAATAATACAGCAGGGCAAGAACATAGCTTTTCCCCTGGCTATTTATGCTGTCGGGAAGCAAACGAGGACTTTCCAAAACCATTAGAAGCAAGAAACACATGACCTGCCTAAATACGTACATGGCGAGACTAGATGCCTTCTAATATTTTTTCAACCCTACTTAAACGTTGCTTTAGCTCATAATTCCACACATTATTCGAAGATTCTTCTTTCAGCCATTTTTCAGCTTGACGCAAATAAGTAATTGTCTTCGTTGAATTAGTCTTTTTAAAATATCTCTCAGCCTGATCTGCATATACTATAGCATGAAAAATCTTACGACTATCATTATGGTAACACTTATGCAAAATTTCCATACTTCTATCCAGCTGCTCTTCTACCATATTATTTAATTCCAAACCATAATTTGCATCAAACAAGATGATTGCATGCGAATTGCGTATAGAGAAAAACTTGTCATTAGTAGAATTTATCGCTTTATCAATCCATTTAAAAGCTTCTTGATATTGTTTCTTTTTGGATAAATACAACGCACCTTGCTGGAGTACATAGGGATTTTCATTGTCATATAAATATGCAGACCTATAGAATTCCATGCCCTCTTCCCAATCATCAAAAGCCCTTGTTGTTAGCAAACTGTCAAAAGCAAATTTACGGAATGTTTTAAAATTATATATAAGATATTTTGGCACGTTGTTTATGACTTTTGACATTATCCTTTTGAGAAGTATAGGTGAAGAATACTTCAAAATTGCCTCAGCTATATAGTAGGTCCTTGGATAATAGTATTCTATGGATGAATCTATTAAATCATTTGAACCTTCAAATTCAGACAACAGATCTTCTAACCCATCCTTCATTTCCAGAACATCTTGATAGCTATAAACATCAGAGAAATAACTATAGGCGACCTCTATGGATAATGGTACACGGCATTTGTGCATATAAGCGCATAATAAAAGAAATTCCATCAAATCAGAATCGTCTTGTTCCAAATCATGGAGAATCTTTTTATATCTATCTACAATGTTTTGTCCTTTTATATTTCGAACTACAAACTCATATATAGAATCTGCAGCATAAATGTCTTTTGTCT
>CAVHOL010000009.1:11646-49823 GCA_963637655.1 bacterium
G
The DNA here is from genome assembly GCA_963637655.1 of bacterium. GTDB lineage: Bacteria > Bacteroidota > Bacteroidia > Bacteroidales > Bacteroidaceae > Prevotella. The sequence continues at coordinate 11,648 of CAVHOL010000009.1, forward strand.
ATGATGCCTTTATTTCTATTGGCACGGAATCAAAAACCCCTTGAATATCTTTGTCTGATAATTCTGTAACATTTATTATGTCAAATATTTGAGGTGATAACATATGAGAAACCGTACTATAAAATAGACTTCTGTCCACGCCAACTAGCGTTATGCCTTTTGCTTGTGCCAACTTCAAAAAAGCCTCAATATTATCAGTAAAATTCTCAACAAAAATCAATGCTTTCAAATTACCTAATATCTTCAATATGAAATCAACTTTTGATAGAGTTAGTCCTGTATACATTAGTTTAACGCCTTCAAATTGTACGTTATACGCCAATAACATTGCCAAAGTCGTTTTTCCTGAAACAGGAGCACCAATAACGATTGTTTGGCGACGTTGATTGTATATAGAGTCTTGAATTTGCTTATAATAAGAAACTCGATATATCTTATTACTAAGTATATCTGACCATATAGGAACTTGTCCTCTAAAGAAGTCAATAATAGGGCGACTCACTTGGTTACGATTATCTAAAGGAACCAAGTTGCTCTTAAAAATTTCTCTTATTTCCTCCTCCTTATTCTTCTTCTCTGGTACATGCCTGTCTCCAAGAATGTTTGGAAGAATCTCAAGAAACTCCTTGATTTCACCCTTTATAATAGTAAAATCAAGTGCTTCATAATATTCAATCTGTTCCTCAGTAGGATGATATAAAAGTATCCATTTTTCCTTTTGCGCATTTTCAAAAGAACGATAGCTACTCAATGCTTGTATAACGGAATTGTCGGAAAAACTATACCCCAAAAATAAAGTTGGGTTTCTTTCGCACGCATTAGACAAATATGCCCAAATACGTGGGTTATTACCAAAAGTAGTTGCCAAAGACTGAATGTCAAAGACATATTCATTCTCGGGATTTTCTACACAACCATGTAGGGACAAATAATTAATTCTATTTGAATCAACATTTTCGCCATTTGCCAACAAATCGTTAATAAAACGCTTGCTATTTCCCGAAGATACTATCTTTGGAATTAGATTATCTATATTTGTCGTGAAATAACTCTTAACATTCACTAAATTTAGATAATCATAAAATGGCTCATACGAATCAACATAAAAACGTTCTGTCAAAAATGTTTTAAATTCGGCTTTAGCTTTTCTCTGCAATATGGTAGATGCCATCGCAAGAGTTGATGCCTTAACTTTGAATTTAGATTTCAACTCTTCTAATAATTCATTTCCAGAAGGAAGTTTTTGCTTGTTCTTATCGCATGCGTACAAAGAAAAACCAGCTCCGACGAAAACATTTATTCCTGTTTTCATTGCATGAATTAATGAATTTTTATTTTGTATATCCATAGTGTGCTTATTTGTATAAATATCCAGTATTGAGTATTAAGTATTAAAGAAGGTCTGTGTGTCATAATTTCCCAATCTCTTCCGCCGTCAATCCCGTATATAAGGCAATCTTCTCGACTGGTTCTCCGTTCGCTATCATCATTTTGGCGATATTTGTCTTTTGCATGTCAGCGCCTTCCGCACGCCCTTCAGCCCGTCCTTGTTCCAAAGCTGTGTCTATGGAATTCTTGACATCGCGGTAAGCCTTTAAGCTATCCTCGTATTCACGGAGCTCCGTCTTTGAGAACTTGGCTATTTCGGCTTCCTCAAACAACTTCTTGAAGATCTTCTCCTTCAGACTTGCAGGACGCTTGCCCAGGCGGGACAGGTTTTTCAATACATAGAGCCACTTGTCATAAAGGGTCACCAGTTCGTCTTCCGACTTGTCGAATTTGGCTATCTCAACATACTTGAAGGTCAGCTTGTCATTGAAAACCTTGTGGGTCTTCTTGTCGAGCAAACCAACATCATGGTTGATGTCATGCTGGTCGAAAGAATCTTCTTCCAGGTCGAAATTGAGCAAGGCGACGGTGTAGACATGGGCTAACTGGAAATTCCAGTCCGCTCCCTTGGGCGCCTGTTCGCGAATGGGAAAAGTGGAGTAGAACAAGGAACGGTCCTTGAAAAATTTCTGATAGGCGTTCTGCATCTCGACGATGAACTTCTCGCCACGCTCGTTCTCACAGTACACGTCAAAAATTGCCTTGCGCTCTGCATAGACATCACCTATATGCTCGCTGTTGAGGTATGACACGTCGGTGATGACTTGATGGCCATCAAACAAAGAGTTCAAAAAGTTGATAAGCAAATCCTTGTTGGGCTTGGTACCGAAGATCCGCTTAAATCCAAAGTCTGTCAGCAGACTTATATATCGTTCGTCTAACCTTTGCATAATAAAATGTCTTTTAGATTGCTATGTTTATGTATTCTTGTATACGGGAGACACAGAATACAAGTTTTTTGCTTTTGAACCACGAGATTCGCCGAAGGCCCACTGGCCAACGGGAAGTAATCTCACAAATCGCACGAATGTTTTTTATCCGCGGAATTTGTACGGCGCCAGCTGACATTCATACCGTTCTTCTATTCCTCGCAGCCAATTGTCTTTTGGACTGTGCCCCCAGCTTTATTCCTCCATGACCTCGAAATCTTCCTTGTGTACGCCCCGGATGGCTACTGCGTAGCCGCCGAAGTCGAATACGAGTTGGCGGTCGCGGTCTATGCGGACGATATAGCCCTCGTAGTTCTTGAAGGGACCGGTGAGGACGCGCAGTTTTACATGGTCTTTGGCAAATTTTTCGAACGGGTCGCGGAGGAAGGTCACCTGTTCCGGATGTGTTCTCATCACATTCATGAAGGGCTGCATGACGGAGTCCTTGATGGATGCCGGTCTTCCGAGGCTGCAGTCGTTGACCAGATGGTATTGCGGGGCGTAGGTCGCAAGAAATTTCTGTATGTCTTTTACGGTGCCCTGCAGGAAGATGAGTCCGCTGACAGATGGTTTCAGCTCCTTTTTTACGCCTTGCTGCTTTTCCTTGTCTTTGTAGGAATAGCGGAGGGTCTGATGGACGAAAAAAGGTTGCTTGGGTGTTGTGGTCTCGCTTGCGTTATAGATCTCCAGCCATTTCAGAAATGTTTTTGCCGCCATGTGCTGAAGATGCAGATAGCTCCATGAGGTAGGTTGTGTGGAGGGATCTTCTTTCTTTTTGGCGCGTTCGCGTTGGGATATTCCTTCTACTTTCGGAGCCGGTCGTTTTTCGGTCCCGATAACGTTGATGCCCTTTGGCAGACGTATGTCTGCGTCGGCTGTAGAAGGTGAATCCAAGCAATCCTGCGTCATCTTCTCTTTCTACTTTATGTCGTCAGCTACAACCCTGCATGATGAGTGGCGAAGCCTATTTAGTTTGCCGTTATTATGCATAGTCTTAGTCGTGTTAGAGCATGGGGGCGTGTGCCCCGTTTCGTGCATAATATTTACATCCTTTTGCCCATTTCTGTTGTAAATGGCACTATTCAGTGCAAAAATACAAAAATAAGTTGGAGTATGGTCCGATTTATGCAATTTTGTGGTGACCGGGGAATTTTTGAATCATTGTGCATCCCGTCCGGCGGGGCGTAATGGTCGTAGTCCGGGGAACATTGAACAAAGGTTTGGCGTAGCGCATGTGAACGGTACAATTCCCAGCCCTGCAAGGGCGTAACGATCCCAGCCCAGGGTAAGGAGGGAGCGGAGCGACCGACGCCACCCTGGGTTTTCAATCCGACCACCCAGCGGCTGGCCTGTAAGGTCAGCACAACAAGGGACGTTTTGCCAAATGTGTTGTGCCGTATCACCCGGTTTGGCGTTTGTGCTGACCTTACAGGCCAGCCATGATCCGCAACCGTGAAAGCCCAGGGTGATGCTTTGCGGCGGCTGCCGCTCCGCTTACCCTGGGCTGGGATCGTTACGCCCTTGCAGGGCTGGTATATGCATCATTCTCTTGCGCCGTTATTGGGTGTCCCGGGCCCTCTTCGAGGATGCCCGTCCCAACCTCATTAGAGAACCGGCGGTCTCCGCGTTATAAAACGGGAAAGATAGACACTATTTGGCGTGCCACAGACTGCTACATTGCGGCTTTCAGCTGTGCGATGATCTCCCGGTCGGCCGGAAGCCAATTGACGGTGTCGAGATTCTCGCGCGACAGCCACTGTGCGGCCTCGTGCTCGAGTAGGGTGGGGGCGCCGGAGGCCAGGGTGCAGAGGAAGCACTCCATGGAGAGGTGAAACTGCGGGTAGTCGTACTCTACGGTGCAGAGCTTTTCTCCGACGGCGATCTCGGCGGCCAGCTCCTCGCGTATCTCGCGTCGGAGCGCATCGACGGAGGACTCGCCACGTTCGGTCTTTCCGCCGGGAAACTCCCACCAGTCCTTCCAATCGCCATAACCCCGTTGGGTGGCAAAGAACCGGCCGTCAGCATCGCGGATGACGGCGGCTACTACATGTATGGTCTTCATAGTTTACGGGACGGTACTATAATGCTACACGGCATTGATGGATTTATACTGCATTGATGAATTGCGGCAATATGGGCTGGTGCATGCGCCAGTCTATGCTCATGGGCTTGTCGTCGCGTGACGATATGTAGTCTACCAGGCCGAAGCAGTAGAACGGGCTCGTGTTGCCGAAGCCGTCGCGCTTGTATTCGCGGACAAAGAGCAGAAACTTCTTCTTGTTTATGGCCTGCTCCACAAACCGTCTGCCGCGGCCGCGGTGCGTGTCGGTGTTTTGCGATTTCCAGTGAAACTGGTTTTCGCTCACCACATAGTCGTCGTACATGGTCGATGCGGAGAAGTCCTTGTCAGACTTGTTGAGCGTGACAAAAAACAGTTCGGTGTTCAGCTCCTCGATATTGAAGACGCCGGCCACGCAGCCCTGCATCTTCTTGTCGGCGGTCTGGCGGCCGAAGATGGCGAATATCTCCTCGCGTGTATAGCAGCCGTACTGTTCCAGGGCGACGGGGAGCCCTTCGCCTACGGCAAACGTCTTCATCTCGAGCCGCCCCAGCAGATAGTCGGCCAGCTCCTGCAGTTCGGTGACAAACGGCGGATAGTCGGCGAGCCGCGCGAAGGCCTCCTCCATGCTGCCGAAGCCCGCCTTGCCGATGCGGTCAAGGTAGAGCGTGTAGTACAGCATGACGCCGAAGGTCTTTTCGCGCTCGTCGGCAAACGAGACGGTGTCGAGGTGCGCGAGTGTCTTCTTGATGAAGTGCAGGTAGGCCGCACTGTTGGCGTGTGCAAGATTGCCGATGCCCTTCTCGTAGCGTCTGGTGTTCTCGTCGGTGGGGTAGGAGCAGAGGCCGGCCTCGCGCTTCAGACTGCTCCAGCAGTTGTTGCCCTTGTAGATGAGGCGCACGTCCTGTCCGTTGTTCTCGATAAACTCGCTGAGGGTGGGGCAGTGGTTGTAGCCGTGCAGTTCCTGTATGAGTCTACTCTTGTTGTATACCGCCGCCTTGATGTTGTCGAGGACGTGCTGCTGGGCCTTTTCCTCCATGTGGATGGTGCAGCCGTGGGGGAGCAGGGTAAATCCGTTCTGTATCTGCTCGACCACGCTCTTGTCCTTTCTGACCATCAGACTGCGGAAGCGGCTGGTGAAGTCGTACTTGCGGTTGAGCTGCGCCACAAAGTCGAACACGGTGAGCAGCTGCTTGCCGGGGTACAGGCGCAGGCCGCGTCCCAGCTGTTGCAGGAAGATGGTCAGCGACTCGGTGGGACGGAGAAACAGTACGGTATCTACCGAGGGGATGTCGATACCCTCATTGAAGATGTCGACCACAAAGAGGTAGTTGATCTCGCCCCGGGCCAGCTGGCGGTTGAGCCGGTCGCGCTCGTCGTCTCTGTCGGCGGTCAGATAGTCGGCCTTCAGACCGTATGCGCGGAACTGCTCCGACATATACCGCGCGTGTTCCTTGGTGGCGCAGAAGCCGAGCGCCCGGCATGCGGTTTCGTCGGGCAGGTAGTAGCGGAGGCGGTCGATGATGAGGCCGACGCGCTCGCGGTTGCAGAGTCTTTCGGTCAGCCGGGTGGCCACGTACCTGCTGCCCTGCATCAGATCGTCGTCGGTCAGGTCGGTATTGTCGCTGATGCAGAGGTACTGGAAGGGCGTGAGCAGCCCCTCGTCAAGCGCCATCGGCAACCGTATCTCGGCGCTGATCTGGCCGTCGAAGTCGGGCAGCAGGCTGACGCCGTCCATACGTTCCGGTGTGGCCGTGAGGCCGACCATGAGCTTGGGGACGAAGTGGGTCAGTATCTTGCGGTAACTGTCGGCCACAAGGTGGTGGGCCTCGTCGATGACGATATAGTCATAGTAGTCGCGTGGCAGCGCACTGAAGATTTCCTCGTACCTGGCGTTGAAGGTCTGTACGGACACGAACAGGTGGCCGATGCCGTTGTCGGGCTTGTGCTGGCCTACCCATACGTCGCCGAAATTGGCGTCGGCCAGTACACTTCTGTAGGTGTCGCGCGACTGCACGAGTATCTCCTGGCGGTGGGCCACAAAGAGCAGGCGGGCGCGGTGCGGATGGGCTTCGGCAAACAGTTTGTAGTCGAAGGCCGAGACGACCGTCTTGCCCGTACCTGTTGCGGCCACGACCAGATTGCGCCGGATGCCGCCGTCGCGGACGGCAGCCAGCCGGTCGAGTATCTGCTTCTGGTGGGGCAGCAGGGCGTACTTCACGAGCGTGCCGGCCGTCCGCCCGGCGGGCAGCCTCTCCTTCCGCAGTTCGCGGTAGAGCTTCTCGGCGCCGCCGTCGTTGTAGTCTTCGAAGTTGTGGCTGTTCCAGTAGAGATTGAAGGTGGCCAGCGCCGTCTTGATGATGTGCGGGTTCTCGGTATTGGTCACGCGGATGTTCCACTCCAGTCCGTCGGTCTGGGCCGATTTCGACAGGTTGGACGAGCCGATGTAGGCCGTGCTGAAACCGGAGTTGCGCTCGAAGATGTACGACTTGGCGTGCAGCCGCTCGATCTGCGTGTTGTAGGAAATGCGTATCTCCGTGTTGGGCAACTTGGCGAGCCGTTCTACCGCCTTGGCTTCGGTGACGCCGCAGTAGGTGGTGGTGATGATGCGCAGCCGGTGGCTGTCGTTCTCGCAGAATCTTTTCAGACGGTCGTAGATGAGGTTGAGGCCGGAGAGCTTCAGAAACGATACGATGAGGTAGATGTTGTCTGCGCTGTCGATGTCGCGCTCGATCTCGGCGCTCAGCGGCACCTTGCTCTGTCCGCCCGTGAAGAGGTTGCTGATGCGGAATCCGGTCAGCGGGCGTAGCGGTTCCTGTCCGGTCGCCCTCAGCCGTGCGTCTTCCTGTCTTGAAACTACGGCGGAGAGCATCTTGCGCTCGTCGGCGATCTTGTCATCCTTCTCTTCGCCGAGAAAGTCTATCAGCCGGTTGACAAAATCCACGCGCTCCTCCGCCGACAGGTTTTCGTCGGAGAGCCGGTTGCACACCATCTTGCGTACATGTTCGGCCAGCATGGAGGGCGACTCGGCATCGTCGATGTCGCCCTCTTTGCAGACGAGGCCGTCTGTCGTGGCTTTCCGCATGTCGCTCTGCAGTGCTTCGGTGATCAGGTTTTCGTATGCTCCTTCTTGTAGTTTCATTGTCGTTGTCGTTTGGAAATGCAAAAGTACGCATTTCGCTCCAGAATCCTGCAGACAACGGTGGGGAGACAAAGAAAAATAAGTCGGGGACTTAAACGCGGGGGATAAAATACGGTTTTAGTACACCCAGACCCGTAGGGTAGGGTGTTCAAAGTAGGTGCGGTGTCCCACCGCACAGTGAGGAGGACAAGTCCCGTAGGGGCATACCGCAGAAAAACAGTACATTCCCCAGCCCTGCAGGGGCGTAACAGTCCCAGCCCAGGGTGAGCCGTTTGCGCCAGCAGACGGTGTAACCCTGGGTTTCCATGTATCCGGATGGCGACTGGCCTGTAGGGTCAGCACAACCGGTGGAATTGTGGTGACCTTACAGGCCACCCTGTACGCACCCACGCAAAACCCAGGGTGACGCTTCGCGGCTGCTGCCGCTCCGCTTACCCTGGGCTGCGAACGTTACGCCCCTGCAGGGCTGGGAGATGCAACACTCCTTTGCGCAGGCCTTATTGGGTAGGGCGCTCAAAATGCGGATTTTGAACACCCTTCCCTACGGGGCTGGGTGCCAAACCAACCAAATCATTGCGACGGGCAACCGAAACCGCACTCCACTGTCTTCCCCTCGCCGATTAGAATGTGATGGGTGCTCCGACGCCCTTGTGCTGGGGCTTGAACTTGATGCCCAGCAGCTTGGCGATGGTCGGTGCAATCTGTGAGTTGTAGTATTGTCCGGAGGTCAGCACGCCCTTGGTCGGTATGCCCTTGCCGAAGGCCATCAGCCAGGTCTGTCCGGAGTGTGCGGTCTCTTCGCCGTGGTCGCGCCATGCGTTGATGTCGGTGTCGCCCCGTCCGTGGTCGCAGCTGACGATGACGGTGGTCTGGTCTTTGTAGAAGGGGTCGGTTTGTATGAGTTCCCAAAGCTCCTTGAGATAGGCGTCGGTGCTGTGGGCCGCGTCCAGATAGAGGCGGTAGTTGCCGGCGTGCCCCCATTCGTCGGTGTCGCCGTAGCCGATGAAGAGCAGTCTGGGGTGGCGGGAGCGCATGGCCTCAAGGGCGTATTCGTGGGTCAGGAAGTCAAACCGCTCGCCGTCCCAGTACTTGGGGCAGGCTTCCTGAAGCTTGTCAAGGTACTTCTCGCGCTCGGTCGGATGCTCCGACATGGCGTGGCGGTAGCGGGCGTTCACCTCCAGGCCGCTGCGCTTCTCGTTGAAGATCTCGATGAAGCGCTCCCAGCTGCCGAAGCAGAGCACCTTGCCCTTGTATTCGCCGGTGTTGTTGGCGGCCTCGAAGACGGTCACGTTGGGATTGGGGAAGGCATCGTTGCTGGTGATGTTCTCGTCGTCGGCATGTCCGCACAGGTTCTCGTTGTAGCCGGGGTAGGAGAACCACATCTTGTTGGTGACGTCCATCGTGCAGCCCTTGTTGCGGTCGCCGATGATGATGCCGTTCTTGGCAATGAAGTCCCAGGTGAAGGGCATCAGCACGTTGCGGCGCTCAGTGGGGTCGTCCTTCCAGTAGTCGCCCTTCATGATGTCGACCTCGCCGAACTTCTTCTCGTTGATCAACACGGGGTCAGCGCCCCCAAACAATTCTTGCCAGCGGTATCCGTCTACCGTCACCAGCACCACTTTCTGGTCCGTGCCTGCCATGCCGGGCAATGCCAGCAGCGCGGCAAGGAGAGTCAACATCAATTTTTTCATTTCGCGTTATAGTTTTTTAGACAATAATTATCGTGGTTTTCCTACACAATATAACTCAAGTTTCGGATTTACGCTCGTGGCATGTCCCCTTTGGGGACGTTTCTTCAAGCATTATTTCTAAATCCTAAACTCGAAAATATAATAATCTCCAAAATTAAGGATAAAAAATGTGTCCCGCAAGAAAATGCCCCGCCGATTGTCATGCCTACCTATATATAATGATTTTGTAGCATGTTTTACAGCGGCACTTGTAGGATTGGACAGAAAATCGTACCTTTGTAACAGTTATATCAACAACATCATTTTAATAGAACATGGTTTTAAGAGATCTTCAGCAAGACTTCCGTGGTTCCAATTGGAAACACGAGATCGACGTAAGAGACTTTATTCAGGCAAACTACGAACCCTACGACGGTGACGAACATTTCTTGGCAGGACCTTCCGAGAAGACAAAGAAACTCTGGAACATTCTCTCCGGCCTCTTCGAGGTAGAGCGCGAGAAGGGCATCTACGATGCCGAGACCAAGCTGCCCCAAAGCCTTGACACCTACGGTGCCGGCTATATCGACAAGGATAGCGAGGTGGTGGTCGGACTGCAGACCGACGCTCCGCTGAAGCGCGGCATCTTCCCCAAAGGCGGTATCCGCATGGTAGAGAAGGCGCTCCAGGCCTATGGCTATGAACTCGATCCCGCCACCAAGACCATCTTCACCAAATACCGCAAGACCCACAACGAGGGCGTGTTCTCGGCCTACAACGACGATATCAAGGCCGCCCGCCACGCCCATATCATCACCGGTCTGCCCGACACCTACGGCCGCGGCCGCATCATCGGCGACTACCGCCGTATCGCCCTCTATGGTACGGCCAACCTCATCGAGGAGAAGAAACGCTACTTCAAGCGTATCGACATACAGGAATTCACCGAGGAAATCGTGCGTCACCGCGAGGAGATCAGCGAGCAGGTGCAGGCCCTGAAGCAGTTTGAACGCATGTGCGCCGCCTATGGCTTCGATGTCACCAAGCCCGCCGCCAATGCCCGCGAAGCCGTGCAGTGGACCTACTTCGGCTACCTCGGCGCAGTGAAGGACCAGGACGGAGCCGCCATGTCGCTCGGCCGTGTCTGCGCCTTCCTCGACATCTATATACAGCGCGACCTGAAGAACGGCACGCTCACCGAGGAAGAGGCCCAGGAACTCATCGACCAGATGATCATGAAGCTGCGTATCGTGCGCTTCCTCCGCACTCCGGAGTACAACGACCTGTTCTCCGGCGACCCTATCTGGGCTACAGCCTCTCTCGGCGGCATGGGCATCGACGGCCGCTCGATGGTCACCAAGACCGACTACCGCTTCCTCCATACCCTGTACAACATGGGTCCCTCGCCCGAACCCAACCTCACCGTGCTCTGGAGCGAGCGTCTGCCCGAGGCCTGGAAGAAGTACTGCGCCAAGGTCAGCATCGACACCAGCGCCATACAGTATGAGAACGACGACCTCATGCGTACCGATCTCGGCGACGACTACGGTATCGCCTGCTGCGTGAGCCCGATGAAGATTGGCAAGCAGATGCAGTTCTTCGGTGCCCGCGCCAACCTCGCCAAGTGCATGCTCTACGCCATCAACGGCGGACGCGACGAGATGACCGGACAGCAGGTGGCCCCCCGCTTTGCCCCCATCACGGGCGACTACCTCACCTACGAGGAGTTTATGCCCAAGTTCGAGCAGATGATGCGCTGGTTGGCCAAGACCTATGTCAATGCCCTCAAGATCATCCACTACATGCACGACAAGTACGACTACGAGGCCTTTGAGATGGCCCTGCACGACGGCGACGTAGAGCGCACGCGCGCTACGGGTATCGCCGGCCTCTCCATCGTCACCGACTCCATCGCTGCCATGAAGCACTGCAAGGTGCGCATCGTGCGCGACGAGACCGGACTGGCCGTCGACTACAAGATAGAGGAAGGCGAGTATGTGCCCTTCGGCAACAACAATGAGGAGACCGACACCATCGCCGTCGACCTCACCGAGACATTCATGGAGTATCTGCGCCAGCACCGCACCTACCGCGAGGCTACGCCCACGCAGAGCCTGCTCACCATCACGTCCAACGTGGTCTATGGACGCAACACCGGCGCTACGCCCGACGGCCGCCAGAAGGGTGTGCCGTTTGCTCCGGGTGCCAACCCCATGAACGCCCGCGACGTCAAGGGTGCCGTGGCCGCCCTGTCATCGGTGGCCAAACTGCCGTTCCAGCATTCGCGCGACGGTATCTCCTACACCTTCGCCATCTCTCCCTCGGCCCTCGGCAAGGAGAAGGATATGCAGGCTGCCAACCTCGTTGCGCTGCTTGACGGCTACTTCACTCCCCACGGCGGACAGCACATCAATGTCAATGTTTTCGACCGCCAGCTTCTGCTCGATGCCATGGATCATCCCGAGAAGTATCCGCAGCTCACCATCCGCGTCAGCGGCTATGCCGTGAACTTTGTGAAGCTGACCCGCGAGCAGCAGCTCGACGTGCTCTCGCGTACCATCAACCAGGGCATGTAGTCCTGACTGCAGACATTTTTCAGAATAGGCGGGTTCTAAAAATTACCTTTGATGGATTTTTGAATTTTAGCCGAGTGGATTTTTGTCTTTCTGAAGGAGCATAGCGGGCTATGCGACTGAAGAAGGACGAAAAAGATGCCGGATAAAAACAAAAGGACACAAAGAGCATAGCAGTCAAAATAGAATTTGATAATGCGTGGAATTTTTAGAGCACGCCAATACACAACCCCACGCCACGAAAGCCATCTGCTTCCTGACACACAGGAAGGGAATGGCTTTCGTCGGCTTGAAAAACCATCCTGATATGGACACGATAGGCAGAATACACTCTGTGGAAACCTTCGGCACGGTCGACGGACCGGGCGTACGCTTTGTGGCTTTCATGCAGGGATGCCCGTTGCGCTGCCAGTTTTGCCACAACCCCGACACCTGGGACCCGCACGCCAAGTGCCAGTACGAACTGACACCCCGGCAACTGCTCGACGAGGTGCTGCGCTACCGCAGTTTCATCAAGAAAGGCGGGGTGACGCTCTCGGGCGGCGAACCGCTCATGCAGGCCGGATTTGCAGCCGAGTTTTTCGCGCTCTGTCGGGCTGAAGGACTGCACACTGCGCTCGATACCAGCGGTTTTTATTGTACGCCGCACGCTCTTGACGTACTCCAGTACACCGATCTGGTGCTGCTTGACATCAAGACCATGGACCCCGATCTCTATCCGCGGCTTACCGGCCAGCGGCAGGACAACAATCTGAGATTTCTCGACGAACTGCAGCGGCGCGGCATCAGTACATGGATCCGTCATGTCGTGGTGCCGGGCCTGACTGACAACGACGAGTGGCTGCACCGGCTTGGCGAACATGTGGCGCGCTACGACGTGGTGCAGAAGATAGAGATATTGCCCTATCATACCCTCGGTACGTTCAAGTACCGCCAGCTTGGCCTGTCTTATCCCCTTGAAGGCGTGCAGCCGCTCAGTGCCGATCGGACCAAGGCTATCCGCCAGATGTTGTCGGAGTACAAGCCTTGTTCCTGAACTTGCTCATTCCCAATCATTTACTGTTATTCTGCTGACCGGTATATCCGTGTCGGTCAACCGAAATCGTACAAAGGCCTTGTACGATTGCTACAAAGGCCTTGTACTGACGCTACAAAGGCCTTGTACTGTCACTACAAGGGCCTTGTACTGACCGTACAAAGCCTTTGTACGAAAATCGTGCGGCCATATACCGCTAACTATCCCTTTTCTTTTCCATTTCTATCCCGGTTTGGCGTTTGTGCTGACCTTGCAGGCCAGCCATGATCCGCAACCGTGAAAACCCAGGGTGACGCTTCGCGTTAGCCGCCGCTCCGCTCACCCTGGGCCGGGATTGTTACGCCCTTTCAGGGCTGGTATGTGTACTGCCGGCTTGCGGGCTGGGGCCGTTGCGTCCTCGGTTTTTCCCTCACCCTGGGCTGAGATTATGTCGTCCCTACGGGACTTGTCCTCCTCACTGTGCGGTGGAACACTCCACCTACTAAAAAATGCGGATTTTGAACACCTACCCTGCAGGGCTGGTATATGATTCACTTGCGCCGTTACTGGAGAAAGGGTATTTTAGGGATGTTGTCATGGCATATGTGCCAGTATCAAGGAGTGTGTAGTACGGGTATCCAAAAAATGGGGCGTGCGCGTGTTATTTCCGTGTAAATGTAGTAACTTTGCAGCCAAAACCGCTGGCACGGTTTTGTAGATAGAAATTAGCGTATCAAAAATTAGTACAATGAACATACTGTTGTTGGGAAGCGGCGGCCGCGAGCACGCCCTTGCATGGAAAATCGCCCAAAGTAAGAAAGTAGAGAAACTCTTTGTCGCTCCGGGCAATGCCGGTACCGCCTCGTGTGGAGAAAATGTCGCCATCAAGGCCGATGATTTCGCCGTACTCAAGGATTTCGCCGTGTCGCACGCTGTCGACATGGTGGTGGTAGGTCCGGAAGACCCCTTGGTCAAAGGCATCTACGACGAGTTCCGTGCTGACGCGCGCACTGCAGCCATCCCCGTTATCGGTCCGTCGAAGGCCGGTGCCGTGCTGGAAGGTTCCAAGGACTTCGCCAAGGGCTTTATGCAGCGCCATAACATCCCGACAGCCAAGTACCGCACATTTGACGGTACGACCATCGACGAGGGCCTCCGCTTTCTCGAGACCTTGCAGGCCCCCTATGTGCTCAAGGCCGACGGCCTGTGTGCCGGTAAGGGAGTGCTGATCGTGCCCACGCTGGAGGAAGCCAAGAAGGAGTTCCGCGAGATGCTCGACGGCATGTTCGGCAATGCTTCCGCCCATGTGGTCATCGAGGAGTTCCTCAGTGGTATAGAGTGCTCCGTCTTTGTGCTGACCGACGGCCAGCACTACAAGATTCTGCCCGAGGCCAAGGACTACAAGCGTATCGGCGAGCACGACACCGGTCTCAATACCGGCGGTATGGGCAGCGTATCTCCCGTGCCGTTTGCCGATGCTGCATGGATGAAGAAGGTGGAAGACCGCATCATCCGTCCTACCGTCGAGGGACTGGCTGAGGAAGGCATCGACTACAAGGGATTTATCTTCTTCGGACTGATCAATGTGGAAGACGAACCGATGGTCATCGAGTACAACTGCCGTATGGGCGATCCAGAGACCGAGACGGTCATGCTGCGTCTGAAGAGCGACATCGTCGACCTCTTCGAGGGTGTGGCCCAGGGCAATCTCGACCAGCGCGAGGTGGAGTTCGACGAGCGTGCCGCCGTATGTGTGATGCTTGTCAGCGGCGGTTATCCGCAGGCGTACAAGAAGGGATATGCCATCAGCGGTCTCGACCAGGTAGACGGCTCCATTGTGTTCCATTCGGGTACAGCCTTCTCCGGCGACGACATCGTTACCGCCGGCGGACGTGTCATCGCCGTCAGCTCGTATGGCAAGGACAAGGAGGAGGCCCTCCACAAATCGTTCACTGAAGCCCAGAAGATCGACTTCACCGGAAAATATTTCCGCCGCGATATCGGACAGGATCTGTAATGCGGCATATCGGGCGGATTCTGACTTGCGCTGTGCCGCCGGACGGTGGCATGGCGCAATATGCGTCTGACAATCCCGCCACAAGACTATGCAAAGAAAAAGATTACAAAACAGGATAGCCGAGAGCCGTATGGCACTGCCCGTGACGGCGGTGTATGTCGTGCTCGTATGTCTGGCAGCCGGACTGCTTGAGGGGCACATGTGGGTGTCGTTTGCCTTGCTGGCCGTATCTGCGTTTCTGATGATGCAGCTCAACAATGCCAATGCCCTCATACGGGTGTACAGCCGTATGGTGTCGTGTACCTTCCTGGTGCTGACGGTCATGTCCACCTTCTTGCTGGCCGATCCGGTGTACGGCGGCGTGCAGCTGTGTCTGGTCGCCTTCTATGTGCTTTTCTTCCGGGCCTATCAGGACAAGCGCGCGGTCGGAAGCCTGTTCTACGCCTTTCTTATGATCGGTATCGCAAGCGTCTGGTTCGTGCAGATACTGTTCTTTGTCCCGGTGCTTTGGATCTTGCTCTACACCAATGTCTTGGCCGGCTCGGTGCGCACCTTCTTCGCATCGGTGATGGGACTGATTTTGCCGTACTGGTTTGTCGAGGTCTACTATGTCTATATGGGCGAGCCGCAGGCCCTGTTGCCCCACTTCCTTGCGCTGGCCCAGTTTCGTCCGCTGGAACTGTCGCTGCCGTGGACCGGTCCGCAGCTTTCGGCGACAGCCCTTGTACTACTGTGCACTGTTGTCGGCGTGGTGCATTTCCACCGCAACAGTTATATGGACAAGATACGCACGCGCATGCTCTTTGAGATCTTCAGTGCCATGGCCGTATGTACGGTAGTGTTCCTCTTTCTGCAGCCGCAGCACGTCAACAGTCTTCTGGGCATGCTGATCGTCAGTGTCTCGCCCCTGTTCGGGCATTATGTATCGCTCACGCGTACACGCCTTACCAATATCTCGTTTTTCGTATTCCTTCTGCTGACCCTTGTGGTCACTGCCTACAACGTATGGATGTGATAGTCGATTTCTTGCTCAACTGGGGCTACTGGGGCATGCTTGTGGCCGCTTTTCTTGCGGGCAGCGTTTTCCCCTTCAGCAGCGAAGCGGTCATGCTTGGCCTGCAGCTCGAAGGCCTGGCGCCTGCCCAGCTTGTCATCTACGGCACGGTGGGCAACGTGCTCGGTTCGATGTTCAACTATGGGGTGGGGCGTCTGGGGCGCGTGGAATGGATAGAACGCTATCTGCACGTCAGTCCCGAAAGTCTCGACAAGGCCCGCCGCTTCATGGGCGGGCGCGGTGCGTGGATGGGCTTTTTCGCCTTTCTGCCGCTTTTGGGAAGTGCCATCACCGTCGTCCTGGGACTGATGCGGGCCAATATCGTGGTTTCTACGGTGAGCATCACCGTCGGAAAATTGTTGCGGTACCTGTTGCTGGTATACAGCGTATCGCTTGTATCATAGATCATTTCAGTCATGAACAAATACATCTCTTTTCTCATCCTGCTGGTCGCAGCGCTTTTCAGCGGCTGCGGACAGTCGCAGAAAAAGTCCGGACAGCGTATCGTCACGGTGACCATCGAACCGCTGCGGTACTTCACCGAGCGCATCGCCGGCGACAAATTCCAGGTGCAGACCATGGTGCCGGCCGGCGGAAATCCCGAAACCTACGAACCTTCTGCCCAGCAGATGGTCGATCTCTCGCAGAGCGACCTGTACATCAAGGTGGGCAGTATCGGTTTTGAGCGTACCTGGATGAAGCGCCTGGAGGCCAACGCTCCCCATGCCATCGTGATAGACTCCTCGGAAGGCATTGCCCCGGAGCAGAGCGCAGAGGGTGTGTCAGACCCCCATACATGGATGAGCACGACCAACGCCTCGGTGATCGCCACCAATATCTACCGGGCCTTGTCGAGCATAGACAACCGCGACAGTCTGTACTTCCGCAAGAACCTCGATGCGCTGCTGGCCGACATCGACAATGTGGATACCCAGATCCGCGAGCAGCTGACGCGCTACAAGTCGTCGGCCTTTCTCATCTATCACCCCATCCTCACCTATTTCGCCCGCGACTACCGCCTGAAGCAGATACCGATGGAGCAGGAAGGACGCGAGCCCAGTGCCAAGCAGTTGAAGCAGACCATCGCCGAGGCCCGGCAACTGGGCGTCCGCACGTTTTTCGTGCAGAAAGAGTTCTCCAACCGCAATGTCGAAGTGGTGGCCGCAAGTGTAGGCGCGAAGAAGGTGTCCATACATCCCTTGGGGTATGACTGGGACAAGGAAATGGTGAAAATCGCAACATTGCTCAGATGACACGCACTCCGATCATAGAAATCTCCGGCGTCACGGCTTCCTATGGCCGCAATGTGGCCTTGAAGGACGCGTCGCTCACGGTGTACGACCATGACTTTCTGGGCATTATCGGTCCCAACGGTGGTGGAAAGACCACGCTGGTCAAGGTGATGCTCGGACTGTTGCGTCCGGATGCCGGAAGTGTGCGCTACTATCGTGACGGCAAGGAGGTCAGGGAGATCACGATGGGCTACCTGCCCCAGTACAACCAGATCGACCGTGAGTTTCCCATCTCCGTCTACGACGTGGTGCTCTCCGGACTCAGCCGTGAGAAACCCTTGCTGCGGCCCTATACCCGCAGCCAGCGGGCGCAGGTGGACGAAACGCTGCACCGGCTTGACCTCTCCTCCTTCTCCCGCCGGCCTATAGGTGCACTGAGCGGCGGACAACTGCAGCGTGTACTCTTGGCGCGCGCCATCGTGTCGCGCCCGTCGGTGGTGGTGCTCGACGAACCCAATACCTATATCGACCAGCGCTTCCAGGAGCAGATGTACAATCTGCTCGGGCAGATCAACCGTGACTGCGCCGTCGTCATCGTCAGTCACGACATCGGGTCGGTCATGCAGAACGTGCGCGATGTGGCCTGTGTCAACCGCACCCTGCACTATCATCCCGCCCGGGAGGTGACGCCCAACGAACTGGAGCGCTATTTCGGTTGCCCCATCGAACTGATGACGCACGGCGACCTTCCCCACAGGGTACTGCGCCGGCACATCGCCGGCACATGCGGAAATGAGGGCGACAGTGGCGGAAAGCACGAATGAGTGCGCCTGCCGTTTGCAACAGTAGCGCTACAATGCTAAAATATATTAAGTGTGTATAGCCCCAAACGTTCTGTCGCATTATTTTGCTACCTTTGCAAGGTTAGTGCAGAACAATCTTGAATGCCTCCAGAGTGCGGCAGTGCAAAGAAACAGAGCGATAACAACTATTTCTACATATAATCAATGAAACAGTACAAGTTAGTGAACAATGTGCTGGGATGGCTGACCTTTCTTGTGGCCGCCTTCGTATATTGTTCAACCATCGAACCGACAGCCAGTTTCTGGGACTGTCCCGAATTTATCACAACCGGCTACAAACTGGAAGTAGGACACCCGCCGGGCGCACCCTTCTTCATGCTTACGGCCAATCTGTTCTCCCATTTCGCCAGTGACGCTACCCAAGTGGCGCGTATGGTCAACACCATGAGCGCATTGCTCAGTGCCACGACCATACTCTTCCTCTTCTGGAGCATCACCCATCTGGCCCGCAAACTGGTGGTGAAGGACTGGGACAACATGACTGTCGCCAAGATGATTGCCATCGAGGCTTCAGGACTGGTAGGCGCATTGATCTACACTTTCAGCGACACGTTCTGGTTCTCGGCCGTCGAGGGCGAGGTGTATGCCTATTCATCGGCCTTCACGGCCATCGTGTTCTGGCTCATCCTCAAGTGGGAAGACCATGCCGACGAGCCTCACAGCGACCGCTGGCTGGTGCTGATCGCCTATATGACAGGACTCTCCATCGGTGTGCACCTCCTCAACTTGCTGTGCATCCCGGCCATCGTGCTGGTGTTCTGCTACCGCCTCTATCCCAAGATCGAGCTCAAGGGGTCGCTTCTCGCACTCTTTGTATCGTTCGTGCTGGTGGCCGCCGTGCTTTACGGCGTAGTGCCCGGCATCATCACTGTGGGCGGATGGTTCGAACTGCTGTTTGTCAATGTGTTCGGCTGCCCGTTCAATACGGGTGAGATTATCTACATCATACTGCTCGTATCCATCGTGATATGGGCCATCTACGAGACTTTCGTCGACCGCAATTTTGTACGTCAGAATATCGCCTTCACACTGTCTGTCGGTATGCTCGGCATCCCGTTCTACGGATATGGATGGTCGGCTGCCGTCATCGGTATCGTCGTCCTGGCCCTGCTCTACTTTGCGCTGAGCCGCCGCAAGGTCATCGAGAAGAAGGCCGTGCCATACATCTCGGCCCGCATCAAGAACACCGCGTTGCTTTGCATGCTGATGCTCATGATCGGCTACTCCAGTTATGCGGTCATCGTCATCCGTTCTTCGGCCAATCCTCCGATGGACCAGAACTCTCCCGAGGATATCTTCACGCTGGGCAGCTATCTCAGCCGTGACCAGTATGGCGACACGCCGTTGCTCTATGGCCAGGCTTACACCTCGCAGGTGAAACTCAAGGTGGAAGGCAACCAGTGCTACCCCGTGCGCAAGGAAGGTGCACCCATCTGGCAGCGCAAGGAGAAAGCCTCCAAGGACGAGAAAGACTCCTACTTTGTGGTGAGCCACAAGGACAAGGTGGAATATGCACAGAACATGTTCTTCCCCCGTATGCACAGTTCTGCCCACGCCCAGGCCTATGAAAGCTGGCTCGGCGGAGTGGAAGGCCGCGAAGTGTCCTACGACCGTTGCGGCGAGCCGATTACGGTGAAGGTGCCCACACAGTGGGAGAATATACGCTTCTTCCTGTCGTACCAGGTCAACTTCATGTACTGGCGGTACTTCATGTGGAACTTCGCCGGACGCCAGAATGACATCCAGGGCAGCGGCGAGACCGAACATGGCAACTGGATTACGGGTATCTCCTTTATCGACAATGCCTTGTACGGCGACCAAAGCAAACTGCCCGACGAGCTGAAGAACAACAAGGGACACAACGTATTCTACTGTCTGCCTCTGCTCCTCGGCATAATCGGCCTGTTGTGGCAGGCATTCCGCGGACAACGCGGCATACGCCAGTTCTGGGTGGTGTTCTTCCTGTTCTTCATGACCGGACTGGCCATCGTCCTCTACCTCAACCAGACCCCGCAACAGCCGCGTGAACGCGACTATGCCTATGCCGGTTCGTTCTACGCCTACGCTATCTGGTGCGGACTCGGCGTGCTGGCCATCATCGACCTGCTCAAGAAGTGGGTCAAGGGCTACGAGACTGTGCTGGCCTCCATCGTCGGCATTCTCTGTCTCGGTGTGCCTGTACAGATGGCTTCGCAGACCTGGGACGACCACGACCGCAGCGGCCGCTACACCTGCCGTGACTACGGACAGAACTATCTGATGACCTTGCAGGACAAGGGTGCGCCCATCATCTTCACCAACGGTGACAACGACACCTTCCCCCTGTGGTACAACCAGGAGGTGGAGGGCGTGCGCACCGATGCACGTGTCTGCAACCTCTCCTATCTGAATACCGACTGGTATATCGACCAGATGAAGCGTCCCGCGTACAATTCACCCTCCGTGCCTATCACATGGCCGCGTCTCGACTTCTGCTCGGGTACCAACGAGTATGTGGAGATCCATCCGGAGCTGGAGGGCGAAGTGCGCAAGTTCTATGCCGAGAATCCGGAGGCCGCCAAGGCCCAGTTCGGCGACGAACCGTTCGACGTGAAGAACGTCATGAAGTACTGGGTTCGCTCGAAGGATGCCGACATGCATGTCATACCTTCCGACACGCTCTATATCAAGGTCGACAAGGATGCCGTGCGCCGCAGCGGAATGTTGATGGCCAGCGACACCATACCCGACCATATGGTCATCTCGCTTGCCGGCAAGCGCGTGCTCTACAAGGGCGAACTGATGATGCTCGAGATACTGTCGCAGAGCAACTGGGTACGCCCCGTATATGTAGCCCTGACCGTAGGATCGGACAACTATATGAACCTCGGCGACAACTTCGTGCAGGAGGGTCTGGCCAACCGCGTCACTCCGTTTGTGACCAACCGTCCCGGTGCCTCCAACTTCGATACGGAGAAGACCTACTACAATGTCATGCACCGCTTCAAGTGGGGCGGCATCGACAAGCCCGGAGTATATGTCGACGAGACCGTGAAACGTATGTGTGTCACCCATCGTCTGATGCTCAATACGCTGGCGTCGCATCTCATCGCGGAGCACAAGTTTGACAAGGCCCGCAATGTGATGAAGCTCAGTGAGGAGAAAATACCCGGATACAATGTCCCCATCACCTATCTCAACGGCGGTATGGAGATGGCCAACAACTATCTGATGTTGGGCGACAAGAAGAAGGCCAACGAGATGCTGACCACCATCTGGACCAACTGCGAGCAGTATGCCAACTACTATCTGTCGCTCTCCGCATCCAACTTCTCTCTGTCTGAGATTGATGCTATGCGGCAGTTCATGATGATGCAGGGCATCATCCAGGGCATGCGTACGCTTGACGTCAAGCGCGCCGCCTCATGGGAAAAGACGCTCAGTATGCTCTACTCCGCTTATCTGCAGAAGGGCGGACGTCCGATGTCGCAGTATGGCGACGAGTAGTGCGGAGATGAACGTAGAACATAAATCAAGATGATACAGTGCCGGCCTCTTCTTCCGCAAGGAAGGAGAGGCTCGGTCGTGTTTTTTTTATAGGCGGGTTCTGAAAATCCATCAAAGAGCATACCCGTCAAAATAGAATTTGATAATGCGTGGAACTTTTAGAACACGCCTATAGCGTATGATAATCGAGCAACCTTCACTGTGGCTGCGGTGGCTGTATCCAAGGGCCTTGTGGCGGATGAGCAAGACCGAGCGGGCCGTCTATCTCACCTTTGACGACGGACCGATACCCGAGTCTACGCCGTTCATTCTGGAAACGCTGGCGAAATTTGACGCCCGCGCCACCTTCTTCATGGTGGGCGACAATGTGCGCAAATACCCTGACCTCTACCGGCAGATTGTCGATGCCGGCCATCAGGTGGGTAATCACACCTATCACCATCTCGGAGGATTCAAGCATTGGTCGACCACCTATATCCGTGACACCAACGAGGCCAATACGCTCATACATGCCCATCTCTTCCGGCCGCCTCACGGATGCATGAGCCATAGCGAGTATTTCTGGCTGCGGCGCAAGTACCGTATCGTGATGTGGGATCTTGTGACGCGCGACTACTCCAAGTGGATGACGGCGGAGGATGTGCTCAACAATGTGAAGCGCTATGCCCGCAATGGCAGCATCATCACCTTCCATGACTCGCTCAAGAGTATCGACAAACTGCACTACGCCCTGCCGGCGGCCTTGCAGTGGCTGCGGGACCAAGGGTATGCGTTCAAGACATTTGACTGAAATGCGGCTGGTCGCGGCATGAGATGTTTATAATTGACTGCACATACGCAGAAACGGGAGACGATGGAGGAATCATCCTCTTCATCTCCCGTTTCTGCGTTTTTCTGTATTTTGCCTTTGGGGGATATTCCGCGTTTTGCGTATCTATTCCTCCTCGTCTTCCTTGATGCTCTTGTCGTAGATGATTTCCGGACTTGGCAGACCCTTCTTCATGTCGTTGTAGGCACGCGTGAGGTCACTGTTGTCTATGGTGATGTCGCGTCTGACAGGACGGTCGCGGTCGGTCGTTGTGTGCGAGAAGAGCCATTCGTAGGTTTTTCTCATGTAGAGGATGCGGGCCAGTGCTCCGTGCGATGCGCCGGGAAGCCAGTCGTATCTCAGACGCTGGTCGCGGCCAGCGTCCTGCAGTTCGTTGACCACCGTCTGCGATTGCCTGACGGGTACGGCGCGGTCGCCTGTGCCGTGCAGTATCCACAGTGGCAGGTTGCCGAGACCGCTTTTGTCCTTCAGTGAGCATCCGCCGCAGAGCGCCATGGCGGCGGCCACTTTGTCGGGGTAAGTACCGGCGAAATCCATGGTACCGTATCCGCCGAGGCTCATGCCGAGAACGTACACGCGGGTGGAGTCGCAGGGGTAGTTTTTCTTGGTCCATTCGAGCACGTCGTTGATCTTTTGCGGATTCCAGGCGCCGCCCGGATTCTGCGGTACGACAACGACGGCGTCTATCTCCCGTCCCCTGACGATGGCATCGAGCGGTCCGTACCGCCTGACGCGGTTGATGTCGCGTCCGCACAGGCTTTGTCCGTGCAGGAAGATGATGACCGGCGTGGTCTCGTAGGTATAGTAATAGTCGGTAGGGGTGTAGACCCAAAAGTTGTATCCTCCCGGTATGGCATCGGTCACGGGCCGGATGAAATCGTGTTGGGCAAGGACTTTGCCGGTGTGCAGAATCATGCAAAGTAGGAGAAGGAGCAGTATGCGTATGTTTTTCATTCTTTTCGCTTTTTTGTTCGTTGACAAAACCGGTAGACAGGGCGTCTGTCAGAGCCGGCCTCTATTATCAATAACTCTGCTTCCGGCAACAAAATTATATGGTCGCTTGTGCTTTATGATTTTTTATCTTTCTTGCAGTTGTGGGGCGTGCTTGCGGACTGTGGCTACCGTCCGCTTTTGGGGAATAAAAAAAGTGCCGCGCGCTTCTCAGAGCCCGGCACCCATCTCAATAGGTATTAGTCTTCATAAGGTAAAAAGATTGTATTCAGGATAACATTACAAAAGTAACAATTTTTTGTTTCCTGTACAAAACTTTTTGCCTTTTAATATTGGCTTCCGACCGATAAAATGGGGAGAAATGGGCTTTTTGTCCCGTTTTTAACAAAACTTTAGTGTTTTGTCAAGTTTTCTTGACGGTCGGAGGACTGTGGCAGAGTTATCCCAGTTGCTGCAGCCGGGCGATGTACTTGCCGAGAATGTCAAACTCGATGTTGACAATGCTTCCCTTCGCGATATTGCAGAAATTGGTGTTGTCGTGGGTGTAGGGGATGATGGCCACAGTGAAGGAGTCTTTTGTCGGCTGGCAAACGGTCAGAGAAACACCGTTGACCGTCACCGACCCTTTGTCGACGGTGAAGTATCCGCGGCGTGCCATTCCCTCGTCGTAAGGGTAGGTGAAGGTGTAGTAGGTAGAGCCGTCGGCGTCGCGCACGTCAGTGCAGACGGCCGTGCCGTCGACATGGCCCTGCACGATGTGGCCGTCGAGACGGCCGTTCATCAGCATGGAGCGTTCTACATTGACCTTGTCGCCCACGCTGAGACGACCGAGGTTTGAGCGGTCGAGAGTCTCCTTCATGGCGGTCACGGTGTAGGTGTCGCCGCTGATGCGTACTACGGTGAGGCACACGCCGTTGTGTGCGACGCTTTGGTCGATTTTCAGTTCGTTGACAAACGAGCAGGTGAGGGTGAAGTCAATGTTTTCCTTCACCTTGTCTATTGCGACAACGGTCGCCATTTCTTCTACTATTCCAGAGAACATGTGTGGATGGGTTGATGGTTTAAGATGCCTTTCGGCCAATCGGACGAAAGTGGGGAGAAAAAGAAAATGGGGTTGCCCGATGATGTGATGAAACTCCGAGTATTCAAGATTTGAGAGTTCTCCGTCTTTGTAATCCACCGGCTTGTGCTTAGTCCTTACGGATTTATGTGGCCCGCCATTGACAAAAGATACCTTCTCGGTTTTCGATTTTAATTTGATGAGTATCCCGATCGAATCGGCACAACCCCAATACCTTTTTATGCTATGACATCGTTATTTATATCGTGCCGTTCTCTTCCTTGTTCCGTAGGGGAAACCCCATGGCCGGATGCGAGGAGAAGGCCTGTTTCCGATTGCGGTGCAAAGGTACGCTTTTCTTGTCAAACGTCCAAATCGTAAGTGCACATTCTGCGTGTATTTGCACCTTGGAAGGTGCAAATGCGACATTTGCTTGCACCTTCAAGGTTGTATAAACGGGTAAAAGTAATAACCTTTTCCATAACAATATTCAAGCTCCCTATTTAGAATTTGAGCTAAAAAACGCGATTATTGATTATGGTGCGATTGCCTTTGCATGCGCAAGTAGTAGCTTGGACTATTCGTCAGCGTGTTGGCCATAGGCGTTGTCAAAGGCTTGCCGAAGCAAGGCCTTGTCTGCAATGATGGCGCGAATGGTCTTGATCTTCTGTTCGTTGGGAGAATTGGGAATCCACAGTTTGATGTATCCGTGGCTGGAGTATTTGTTTTCGCAATGGTCTACAAACCGTTGCCATTGCTCTTCCTTGGTCATCTCGGGGTAGTGGTCGATGCCGTACTCTACGATGCGTGCGAAGACGATGTCCGGATCCAGTTCGCGGTCGGCTTCGGCTACAATCTTTCCATAGATGCTGCGCGGCGAGTGGGAGGCGGAAGCGCGGTGGTCTTCGACAGCTTCCTTCATGGTCTTGATCTGCTCTTCGGAAAACCATTTGCGCAGCCTGCGGTCGGCGAGCACTATCTTGCCGCTTGTGAGGTGGTGAATGGCGCGTGGTCCCTCAAGGCCCAGGTCATGGTAGGCGGCGATGGCGTAGGCCATGTTGGCGTCGGCTCCCAGGCGTTTGGCAATGTCGAGCGAGGACTTGATGACCCGGGTGACGTGCGGCAGTCGGTGTGCCTTGTCAAACCCGGCATATTTGGGGAGAATGTTTTGCTCGACAAATTCCATGAGGTCGAGGCTCACGCTTGATGCTTCCATGGGCTGGTGTAATTTATTTGCAAATGTAAGGTCTTTTGGCTAATTTTGCAAGAACTATCCTAAAAACTTGATTCATGAAGGAAGATAATGTGAAGGTCAATTCGCTGCGTGCCTGGGTACTGGCCGCGCGTCCCAAGACACTGACCGCAGCGGCTGTCCCGGTGATGATAGGCATCGCCCTGCACGCAGCCCAGGGTGGCTTGCAGGTGCTGGCCGTACCTGCAGTGTTGTGTTTCCTTTTCGCTTTTGTCTTGCAGATAGACGCCAATTTTGTCAATGACTATTTCGATTTTGCCAAAGGTACCGATGACGAACAGCGTCTTGGTCCGAAGCGGGCGTGCGCCCAAGGATGGGTCACGCTTCCGGCCATGCGCAGGGCCATTGGCCTGACGACGTTGGCGGGGTGTGCTGTCGGTCTTCCGCTCGTCCTGTATGGCGGATGGGATATGATATGGGTCGGTGTGTTCTGTGTGGTGTTTTGCTTCCTTTATACGACGTGTCTTTCCTATATGGGACTGGGCGATGTGCTGGTGCTGGTATTCTTCGGGCTTGTACCCGTTTGCGCCACATACTATGTCACGGCGGTAGATGACTCGCAGCGCTTCACCTGGCATGGTGTGGTGCTGGCCCTGGCCTGCGGACTGGTGGTCGACACCTTGCTCATCGTCAACAACTACCGTGATATCGACAACGACCGGCGTACCGGCAAGCGCACGCTGATTGTGCGTATCGGGCACACTGCCGCCGAGTGGCTCTATCTCGCATTGGGGTATGTGGCCTGCGTGCTAGGTGTGGGCATACTGTTTCGTGCCGGATGCGGGTGGATGTCATTGCTGCAGCTGGGCTATGCCGCATTGCATACAGTGACGTTTCTTGAGATGAAGCGCATTTCGCGCGGTGTCGCACTCAATGTGGTTTTGGGCAAGACAGCCCGCAACATCTTTATATATGGACTGCTCGTCGCAGCCGGTCTGATGTCGCTCTGCTGGGGCTGAGCGTGATAGCACCTTATTTGTCGGGAGTTTGTTTGGGCTATTCTTGCGTTTTTGCTATATTTGCATGGGCAATCGCAAGATAGTCCTCCGTATACATAAGCAACGCGCGTAAAATCCTTCGACTATGAAGAAACTGTTATTGTTCGTCTTGTCCACGTTGGTGCTGTTGGCCATGCCTTGCAAAGGATTGGCAGACAGTTATGCATCGCTTTGGAAACAAAGTGCCAAGGCAGCCGAAAAGGGGCATCCCCGTACCCAATTGAAATCACTGTATGCCATCATCGGTAAGGCCAAGGCAGAGCGTGCCTACGGCCATCTGCTGAAAGCGCAGTTGCAGGCCATGTCGGTGCTTGGCGAGATATCTCCCGACTCTATACTCCCGTCCGTTCACCGTCTTGAGCGCGAAATGCAAGCGGTGGAGGGCAACAATGCAGCTTTGGCGGCAGTATATGCCTCGGTTTTGGGCAAGATCTACGATATCACCCCCCAGCTCTCAGACAGCAGCGCAATATTGGCGAAAACTTATTTCGCGCGTTCCTTGCGTCATCCCGATCTGTTGGCCAAAACCTATACGACCGTTTACGAACCCTTTGTCGCTGACGGCATTGACAGCCGTATCTTCGGTGACGACCTTTTGCACGTTGTGGGCATGGAAACGGGAGACTACCGTACGCTCCATGATTTCTACAAGGCACAAGGCAACCGTCCGGCAGCCTATTACTGTGCGTTGCAGATGTTGAAAGACAGGCACCGGGGCGAGAATGTCGTGTATGTGAAAAAGTCGAAGTACATCAGTTCGCTCGACTCCCTCGTCAGTGAGTATGCCGATCTCAACGAGTCCGGCGAAGTGGCCATAGAGCGCTATTCCTATATGGAAAATGCAGCGGACGTCTCCGCGGAGGAAAAGATGACCTATCTCAACTATGCGCTCAACCGTTGGGGGGCTTGGCCGCGTATGAACGTGCTGCGCAACGCCCAGCGGCGATTGACGCTGCCCAGTTTCCATGTCTCTTTGGGCGAATCGGTGCTCACGGCCGGAAAACCGCGTCAGGTGGTGGCCATGGCGGTATGCAATGTCGGCGAATTGCGTATGACAGTGCGGCGCGTCAATGTTTCGGGTGACACGTCGCTCTCTCCGAGCAATCCCCGCGACTATGCCAAACTCAAGAAGCTCCTTACCGCAGACGCACCCTATACGCAGGCCCACCGCTATGTCGGTCTTCCGGAGTATAAGGTCGTGCGCGACACGTTCGAGATACCCGGCCTTACGGCAGGCGTGTATCTCGTGGAGTTTTCGACCGACAATACCAGTGTCTCCGTAGAACGCGAACTGTTGCGCGTGAGCCATCTCTATCCCCTGTGCGAGCGTCTGCCCGGACAGCGGTTGCGTATGGCTGTCATCGATGCTGCGGACGGACTGCCTGTGGCTGGTGCCAAGGTACGCGTGACCTCAGGCTATGATGACAAGAAAGTCGTCAATACGTATACCTGTGACTCCGTCGGCGAACTGACGCTTGACCAGAAGCAGACCCTCAATGCGCGTTTCCGTGTCTTCACCGATACGGACGATGCCTTCCCCGAAACCAGTTTTACCGGCTATTTCTCCACGCCTGCCGCTGCCCGCAACTATGATGATGTGCGTGTCTTCACCGACCGCAGTATCTATCGGCCGGGCCAGACAGTGCATGTGAGTGCATGGGCGTTCCGCTCGTCGGCCGACCGTACATACAAGGTCAAGGAAAACGAGAAACTGACGCTCGTCTTGCGCGACGCCAATCACAAGGAGGTGTCGCGACAGGAACTGACCACCGATGCCTACGGTATGGCATCGGCTGAATTTGCGCTGCCCTCGACAGGACTTACCGGCCAGTTTACGCTCCGCAGCGCCACAGGCCGCAACGGGTACACTACGTTCTCTGTGGAGGAGTACAAGCGTCCCACCTTCCAGGTGGAATTCGACAAGGTCACGGCTGCCTATCACGACGGCGACACGGTGACGGTGACGGGAGTGGCCAAAAGTTTTTCCGGAGTCCCCGTCCAGGGGGCACAGGTCGTCTGTCGCGTTTCCCGCCGGCCGTCACTGCTCTCCTGGTGGCGCGGAGCAACGGAGGAGACACGGACGCTGTCGTCAGATACCGTGCGTACAGACCAGCAGGGCGCATTCTCCCTGCGCGTCCCCATGCAGTTGCCCGAGACCGCCAACGAGCATCCCAACCGCTACTATTCCTATGATATTGTAGCCGACGTGACTGACGGCGCAGGCGAGACACGCCATGGCGAAACCTCACTTCCGCTCAGTGACCATCATACCTTGCTGGTCTGCGACATACCCGAGAAGGTGGAGCGTGACAGTCTGAAGTCCGTCACGTTCAGTTACAAGAACAACGCCGGGGAGAATATCGACGGCAACGTGACCTATCTTATCGACGGTGTCAGCCATACATGCAAGGCCAATGTGCCGGTCGCATTCCCTTCGGCATCCATGCAGTCGATGCGCCATAGCCTTGTCGCCTTCTGCGGCACGGATACACTGCACGCATCATTTGTCACATTTACATTGGATGACCGGAAGACGGTCATCGACACGCACGACTGGTTCTATGTCTCATCCCGCCGTTTCCCTGTAGACGGAAAGCCCGTGTATGTGCAGTTGGGCTCCTCTGACAGTGTGCAGCATGTAGTCTATACCATCGTATCGGGCAACCGTATACTCGAAAACGGAAGTCTTGACCTTGCGGACGGCCAACTGTATACGCGTGCGCTGACCTACGACGCATCGTATGGCGACGGCATCTTCCTCACCTATGCATGGGTGAAGGACGGCAAGGCCTACCGCTACCATACCAGCATCTCGCGTCCCGAGCCCGACCGCATGCTCTCGGTGACCTGGACTACCTTCCGCGACCGTCTTGTGCCCGGACAGAAGGAAGAGTGGCGGCTCTCTGTCACGTGTCCCGACGGATCTGCCGCAGACGCCCAACTGATGGCGACTCTGTATGACAAGTCGCTTGATGACATCATGCGGCACGAGTGGAACTTCTCTATTCCGACATATTCCGGCCTGCCTTTCACCCAGTGGAACACCTTCTCTACCACGACGCTGGCCTGCTATGGAGAAATGCCGATGCGCACCTTGTGGGAGCGTGGACTGGATTTCAGTCATTATGACGGCGGATGGTTGCTGAATATGTCAAGGGGCGAAGTCCTCTCGGCAAGATTTGCCGATGCCTATCAAAGCAGCGATACAAGAGTATTCAAGAACAGGCTGACCGCTGTCGGAGCAGAAAACCGTATGCTGCTTGCGGCCAAGGCGGTGGGGAACAGCATAGAGGCGGCCGATGAGGATTTCGCCGGGGAGACTGATGGTGCAGAGCCTGCAGCGACATCATCGTCGTCGGGTGTGCAACTGCGTGAGAACTTCAGCGAGACCGCTGCCTTCTTCCCCGGACTGGTGACCGACGAGAAGGGCCGTGTGTCCCTGCGTTTCACCTTGCCCGAAAGTGTCACGACATGGCGCTTCATCGGTCTGGCCCACGACAAGGACATGAATGTCGGCAGTATCGAAGGCGAGACCGTCGCCCGGAAGACGGTAATGGTACAGCCCAATGTGCCGCGCTTCGTGCGCACCAACGACCGCGGACAGATACTTGCCCGCATACAGAATACCTCTGACAAGGAGGCCAAAGGCAACGCCGTCCTGTCGCTTCTCAATGCCGAGACAGGCAAGGTAGTGCTCAAGAAGAGCGTGAAGTACAGTGTCGCTGCCGGTGAAAACACTTCCGTGGCCTTCGACTTTGACCTGTCGGACATTGCCGGTGACGGCCTTGCTACAGAACTTCTCATCTGCCGTGTCACCGCATCCGGTAAAGGATACAGTGACGGTGAGCAGCACTACCTGCCCGTGTTGCCCGACAAGGAACGGGTGATGGATACCCGTCCCTTCACGTTGGACGGGCAGTCTTCGCTTTCGGTCGACCTTTCGGCCATGTTCCCCGTCGCAGATGCCGCCAACAAGGTGACCGTCGAGTACACCAACCATCCCTCGTGGCTGATGATACAGGCCCTTCCTGCACTCTCTGTACCCGAAGGCAACAATGCCGTCAGTCTGGCAGCTGCCTATTATGTCAATGTCCTGGGCGCATATATCATGCAGCGGAACCCTTCCATCCGTCAAACCGTCGACCTGTGGCGGCAGGAGAGCGACGGCGGACCGTCGCTCCAGAGCCAACTGCAGAACAATGCGGAGCTCAAGACCTTGATTCTCAACGAGACTCCCTGGGTGCTTGAGGCCGACCGCGAGGCCGACCAAAAGAGGCGGCTTAGCCAGTTCTTCGACGAGGCGGCCTTGCAGTACCGCATCTCTTCAGCCCTGTCGAAACTTCAGAAGCTCCAGAAGCCCGACGGATCCTTCTCTTGGTGGCCCGGCATGGAGGGCAACCGGTATCTTACCGCAAGTGTGGCCGAACTGCTTGTCCGGCTCAACACTATGGTCGGTACGCAAAAGGAGAC
This sequence comes from bacterium, assembly GCA_963637655.1. GTDB lineage: Bacteria > Bacteroidota > Bacteroidia > Bacteroidales > Bacteroidaceae > Prevotella. The sequence goes on from CAVHOL010000009.1 coordinate 42,637, forward strand.
GGCCACCATGTTGTCGTCTGCTTTCTCCTTTATGACAAAGGAAACGTCGCGTGAGGTGAAAACCATGAAGGACGCGTCAAAGAAAAGCAATAAAAATGTATGGCCCAGTGAGACGGCCATACACTATCTCTATCTTTGCAGTCTCGACGGACGCAGCCTTCCCGCCCAGTATGAGGAAGACAAGGACTATCTTGTCGCTTTGCTGGCGAAAATGAACAATGAGTACACCATCTACGGCAAGGCCAATACCGCCATCATATTGGAGAAGAACAACTGCCACAAGGAGGCCGCCGATCTGCTGCAGAGCATCCGCGAGTATACGGTCTGCACCGATGAGATGGGACGGTATTTCGATACACCCCGTGCCCGCTATTCGTGGTGCGACTACCGCATACCTACTCAGGTGGCTGCGATAGAGGCTTTGAAGATGCTCGCCCCCGACGACAAGACTACCGTTTCGCAGATGCAGCGCTGGCTCTTGCAGTCCAAGCGTACCCAGTCTTGGGATACTCCTGTCAACAGTGTCAATGCCGTCTATGCCTTCATCGACGGTCAGGACGAACCGCTGTCTACCGACAATTCGGCTTCTGCGACCATCCGTCTCAATGGTCAGAAACTTCCGATGCCTACTGCTATAGCCGGACTCGGATATGTCAAGACCTCAAAGACGGGCAAGGATTTCCGCTCGCTCATCGTCGACAAAACGTCTGAGGGTATGGCGTGGGGCGCAGTCTATGCCCAGTATTTCCAGTCAGCCGCCGATATATCGGCCGCCTCTTCAGGATTGACGGTTAGCCGTCAGATCTTCAAGGACGGTGTGCCGGTAGACGGTGCCACCGGCGTTTTGCGCGTCGGCGACCGCGTCACCGTGCGCATCACCGTTGTGGCCGACCGTGACTACGACTTTGTACAGGTCTCCGACAAGCGTGCGGCCTGCCTTGAGCCGACCACACAGCTCAGCGGCTATGCCCGTGGCTACTATTGCTCACCCAAGGACAATGCCACAGACTATTTCTTCGACTGTCTGTCGAAAGGAAAGCATGTGATAGAAACAGAATATTATGTAGACCGTCCCGGCCTTTACCATACCGGCACTTGTACGGCGCAGTGCGCCTACAGTCCTGAGTTTACAGGCCGTACGTCGTCTCTCACGCTCAATATCTCAAATCAATGACCAAGAAGTATATACTGATCTCTCTCTTTGCCGTCTCTACGCTTGCGGCGAGTGCGCAACGTATGGAGGTCGCCTCTCCGTCTATAGATTGCGGACAGGTACAGTACCGCAATCCCGTTTCTGCCGATTTCGAAATCCGCAACAAAGGCAACCGACCCTTGCGCATAGACGACGTGAAGGTGAGCTGCGGTTGTACGACCGTCGACTATCCCACGACCGAGATTGCAGCAGACGGCAAGTTCTCTTTGCATGTGACGTATGATGCCCAGCAGATGGGCTCGTTCGACAAGTTGGTTGCCGTGTATGCCAACGGCGAGAAAAATCCCCTTGTGCTCCATCTCAAAGGGCGTGTCGTACAGCATATTGTCGATTTCTCAGGTTCCTATCCGTTCAAGTTGGGTAGTCTGCTGGCCGACAAGACCGACCTGGAGTACGATGATGTCAACCGTGGCGAGCTTCCGCAGCAGAAGATACACATCCGCAACACCACATCGGGTGTCGTGCAGCCTGTCGTCATGCACTTGCCCAACTACTTGCGTGCCGACGTGTCGCCCTCGAAGATTGCTCCGGGTCATTCGGGTGTGGTCACCATCACCCTTGATTCGCGTCTGCTCAAGGATCTCGGACTGACCCAGACCTCAGTCTATCTCGGCCAATACCCCGGCGACAAGGTCAGCCATGAGAAGGAAATCTCCATCTCTGCGGTTCTTCTGCCCAAGTTCGACCAGCTCTCCGCTTCCTCCTCTGCTGTGCCCCGTTTGACCCTGTCGACTACGGAACTCAATCTCGGACCGTTCGGCTCGAAGAAAAAGCTCAAGGGCGAGGTCATCATCCGCAATGACGGTCAGGCTACGCTCGATATCAAGAGCCTGCAGATGTTCACCGCAGGCCTGCAGGTGTCACTCAACAAAACCAAACTGGCACCCGGTGAAGAGACCAAGATGAAGGTGACGGCCGAGCAGCGGCAACTGCGCAACCTCCGCACAAAACCGCGTATACTGATGATCACCAACGACCCGCAGTCGCCGAAGGTGGTCGTACATATCATCACTGAATAGCGCAGAGCAAACTTGTCAAAATAGATTTTAGAATACGCCAATACTGATGGTACATATAGAAATCGACAACGGCAGTGGTTTTTGCTTCGGTGTGACCACGGCCATCAAGAAGGCTGAAGAAGAACTGGCCAAGGGCAATACCCTGTATTGCCTGGGCGACATCGTACACAACGGCATGGAGGTGGAGCGTCTGCATACGCAGGGCCTTGTCACCATCAATCATGATGACCTCAGCCGTCTGCACGATGTGAAAGTCTTGCTCCGTGCGCATGGCGAACCGCCAGAGACCTATGCCCTGGCGCAAAAGAACAATATCGAGGTGATCGACGCTACCTGTCCCGTGGTGCTGCAGTTGCAGCGCCGCATCAAGAAACAGTACGATGCCAATCCCGATGCACAGATTGTCATCTTCGGAAAGAACGGTCATGCCGAGGTGCTGGGTCTTGTCGGACAGACGCAGAGCCACGCCATCGTCATCGAAAACATGGACGATGTGCACATTCTCGATTTCACGCGCGATATCTATTTGTACTCGCAGACCACCAAAAGCCTTGACGTGTTCCGCCGTATTATCGACTACATACAGTCGCATATGGCGCCCGGCGCTACCTTCCGCAGTTTTGATACCATCTGCCGTCAGGTGGCCAACCGTATGCCGCACGTCGCCTCTTTCGCCTCCCGCCACGATCTTGTGCTCTTTGTCTGCGGACAGAAGAGCAGCAACGGGCGTGTGCTGTTCAATGAGTGCCGCCGTGTCAATGCCAACAGTTATCAGATTGAGGGGCCGGACGAGATCGATCTCGCCTGGCTAAAGGATGTGCAGACCATCGGTATCTGCGGTGCAACGAGTACGCCCAAATGGTTGATGGAAGAGTGTCGCGACCGTATACTCTCCAGTCTGGCATAGCCGTCACCGAAAAAAGATGTATGGGTAAAAGTAGAATAGAACGCGAGAAGCTGGTCGTGGCGCACATGATTGCCTTGTATTGCCGTCACCGCTTGGGCACAGACGTTCTTCCCGAGGAGTATGAGCGTCTGCGCGACTATGCCTTGCTGCGTCTCTCCCGTTGCCGTTTCGGTGAAGGGAAAACGGTCTGCGGAAAGTGCCGCGTGCACTGCTACCGTCCGGACATGCGACAACGCATACGCGAGGTGATGCGGTGGACGGGGCCCCGCATGGTCATCTATGCACCCATGGAGGCGCTCCGCCATCTGTGGGACTCCCGCAGGAAGCACCCGCGTGAGCGCTGCATGGGGTAGGGCGCGTCACCGTCTTGTGACGCGGACGATGTCAGGCGTGCGGACGGCCGGTTTCAGTTCACCGCCGATATAGTAGATTTGCCCCTCGTATACTACCGCTTGTGCTCCCGCTCTTGCCAGCCGTTTGTCGCTGGGGGCAGGTGTCAGCCATTTTCCGTCAGACGTGTCGTAGGTGAGCATCCGGCCGTTGAACCGGTACCAGTCTACGGGGTGGTTCAGGTATTCTGCCTTTTCGGTCAACTGATACTTTCCGCTGATGGCATCAAGGAAGATGTCTTTGTTGACTCCGCCTGTGCAGACGATGAGCAGCTTTTCCTTCTTCCCGCTTTTTATTGTTGTCGCTGTGCCGCCCGACAGGGTCAGCGTCTGTCCGTCGGCAGTCTGGGGTGCGGGCAAGGATTGCCAGATACTGGACCGGGTGTCATACCGCAGTCCGTCGCAGTGTACGGTGCTGTTCTCCCCGCTTTGTAAAAATCCTCCCCATACATAGACTCCCGTTTCGTCGCTTGCGCAGGCAGGCTGCACTCTTGCTGCGCCTGGCAGGGACGGTACTCTTGTCCATTGCAGGGTGCCGCTGAGATCGGCCGACCATACATCGGCCGAAGGTTTGCCGTCTTGTACGCCCCCGGCAATGTATATTTTGTTGCCGCACCGTGTACCGCCCGTATTGTCTGCTGTACAGGGTAGGGACGGAAGCCGTCGTACTGTGGCTTCCCATCGGGTAGTGTCGAGGTGCAGGCTCAGTACCGATGACAGACTGTGGTCGGTGTTGCATCCCCCGGCCAGCACAAGACTGTCTCCGCTTTCTACCGTCACTCCGTAGGCTGCCGCTTCTGGCAGACGGCCTACCAGTCGCCATTTGAGCCGGTTGCCGTCGGGCCGTGCAGCGTATATGCCCCTGTAGTAGCGTTTTTTGCCCGGTACGGGGAAGTTGCAGCCGCCGGCCATGACGATATAGTCGCCGATACGTCCGGCGTAGCAAGCCGACACGCCGAGGGCGTATCCGTCCTCGTCAGTCGGAAACCCGATGACGTTATCCGTCGTGTACACGTCCTCGCGGGCCATCCGGCTGCCGGTCATGCAGGCAGTGAGCGACAGGCAGACGACAGTCGCGAGCAAGAGGTCTCTTGTATTTGGGGTCATAGTGTGGAACTTTCGTTGTCCTTAAATTTCTTTTTTCTCGTAGAGATCTTCCTGTGTGTTGATCTCTGCAAAGTCGTGCAGAAATTCGGCGTACTCTGCCACTACGGCTTCTGCAAACCGCTTGCCCTTCTCGGCTGTCGAGAGAGACGGGTTGCCGATGCCCGTGTCGTCGGTCACGAGCGTCCAGTGGCGGGGTGTCCAAATTCTGCCGCTTTTCATGGCTTTGATGGCAAACCCGCGTGCCTTGCCTTCACCGGCTTCTTCGAGCCGTACCAGTTCGGGATGGTAGTGCATCATCACTGATGTTTCCGACTCGTCGGCATGGTCGCCCGGTATGTCGAAATAGTCTTTGGCCGGGCATATCTTGAACCATTCGCTGCTTGCGATGATAAAGTCGGGATAGTCGATAGTCAGGTCGCGTATCATGTTCTTGAAACTGTTGCCACCGTGTCCGTTGACGATGAGCAGCCGGCGTATGCCCTGTTGGTACAGTGAGGCAACGATGTCGGTCAGTATGGCCCGCTGGGTCTCGTAGCGGTAGTGTATGCAGAACTTGAGGTCGCGCTGTCCTGGGTTTTGTGCGCCGGTGTTGACAGGCGGCAGTACCATGCAGTAGATGCCGTAGAGCGCATGTGCCTTCACGGCCGCGTCGACGGCGATGTCGTGGGAGAGAATGCAGTCGGTGAGGTAGGGCAGGTGCTGGTTGTGCGGTTCGGTAGCCCCCCAAGGCAGAATGGCCACCTTGTAGTCATATTGTCGGGCAGTGCCGTAGTTGGATACGGACAGGTCGAATTTCTTTTCCATTGTTTTTCTGAGGTAGGTTGGTAAGTGTATGCAAATATACACAATTTGTCGGTCATGGCCACATACTATGCCATAAAACAGGCAAAAGCCCTGTACGCATTGGGGCGTGCAGGGCTTTTGTTGACAGGTGTAAATGCTGACAGACGCTTAGGCCGTGGCGATAGTCTTGCGGTAGGCCTTTTTCATCTTCTTGCCTACAAAGTTCCATGCCGGCATCTTTTTCAGTGTACTTCTTACGGGCTGAACGTCCCACAACAGAAAGACGATCAGTACGGCGATGCCGATGATACAGGTCACGCCATAGAGCTGGCGTATGGAGAGCATAAGCAGGTTGCCCATGTCATAGGGCAGGCCGCGGGCCATATTGTCGGCCACTTGGTGGCGCAGACCGAAACTGTACAGTCCCGAGCAGAGGGCCGATATGGGTCCGTTGCGCACCATGCCGGCAATGGTCATTCCCATGAAGAAGTGCTGGAACGGCATGAGCTCTTCCATGTAGATGGTCAGCATGCAGAAGAAGATGGCATTGCCGAAGGCGCGCAGCAATATCGGAATATATAGCGCTTCTATCGGCAGACCCGGGTCGATGAGGAAATACATCATCACGGGATAGCACACCATGGCCGCCACTCCGAGCGTGAGCAGCCGGGTGTACTTGGCATGGAGCACCTTGCACCAGAAGAGACAGAAGAGGCATCCGATGATAGCGCCGACCCATTCCACCAAGTTCAGTACATTGGTCGTGACCGAACCGAAGTGCAGTATGCTTCCTGTGAAGGCCGTCTGCAGCACTTTGGGCGTGCTGCCCATAAACTCCACAAAGGCGAAGAGTATGAGCAACGGCACGAGCCGCTTGTACTTCCAGGCTTCAGGCGCGATGTACGGGTGGCGTATGTGGCGCATGCGCTGTATGCAGAAGTACAGCGTAATGATAAACAGCAGTATGTCGGTGCGCATGACGCTACTGTCCAGCCAGTTGTAGTATTCACCGTAGTTGAAGAAAAAGATGAACTCCAACATCAGTGCCGACCACAGGATGCAGCCCAGCCAGTCGTTGCTGATGAAGGGCATAGGCTTCATGAACCGGAAGTCGTGCGTGGTGACATAGAGCACGAGGGCTATCGTGAGCAACGCCGCCGCCATCACCCAGTTGACCGCACGCCAATCCTGACAGATGTAGATGAGGTGCTCGGTGAGCCAGGGCGAGAGGAACATATTGCCCAGCACAATGCAGTAGAGCAAGGGGAAGAAGATGGTGAAGTCGCGCTTGGGCGTTATCCACAACTGTATGGTGCTCATGCACTCAAAGGTGCCGCAGAGTTTGAAGAACCCCGAGATGTAGGCGAGCAGACACATCAGCGGCATCGACTCGGTATAGATGATCAGTATGTTGCACACCGCCACCACTACGGCTGCGTTGATGAGCAGTTGGCGGTTGGTGAAGTGGAACTTCATCTTGAAGAGAAACGGAAACGGCATCGCCACGCCCACGACATTGAACATGACAATCATCAGCACGTCTTCCCGCATCAGACTGTATTCGCCCATCACGTGGCTCATCGCGCCGCCGTAGATGCCGCCCGACAACTGGAAGGTGAAGGCGAAGAGCAGGTATATCCACGGGTGCAATTTGCGCGGCACATAGCTGTTGAACGACGGGACACTGAACGGTCCCTGTAGAGTAGGAGGTCCTGGCATAGGTTTTCCTTTCCTTTAGGTTACGGTTATTTGCCAGTCTTCACCTTGGT
>CAVHOL010000010.1:0-40837 GCA_963637655.1 bacterium
TCGTACTTTTTCCACATGAAGAGTAGCCATCGATGGCTATCGTAATCTTTTTCATTTTCTTATTTCAAGGTAAGGTTTTTGGTTTCATAATAGAGAGGTCACAACGAATATGCCACGTTGACGACAAACGAGGAACTTGAAACGTGATATTTGCCGTAGGCCAGATTGAGCTTGAAACGTTCCAAATTGACACCGCCGCCAAACGACCACCCTGCTCCGTGAGAGCTCTGGTCACCGTCGCTGCCGACCTTCATCTCGTAGGCACGACGGAAACTGTATCCGGCACCCACCCAAATGGAGGGAGCGAACACCAGTTCTGCACCTACCACCAGATGGTTGACAAAGCGATAGTTCCAGTGGTTCAGGTCTACAAGCGTAGCCGATACACGCAGAGGTACGTGGGCCAGTTGCTTGCTTGCACCGATCTGCACATCGATGGGCATCGGGTCATAGTTTTCGTGATATGCTTTCACTTGTCCGCCGAGATTTTTAGCTACGGCCGACAACGACCAGTTGTGATCGGCATCATAATAGTTCAAACCCAGATCCACCCCTATACCGATAGCATTATAGTCACCGAGATATGATGTTATGAATTTTGCAGCAATACCGCCAACAAGTTTGTCGGTCAGCATATACGAGAAATAACCCGCTACGGCAATGTCCTTTGCAGAAAATTCCCCGGTCTGCACATTGTTTTCGTCCACCTCCTTCATCTTGCCGTAATTGGCATATTGGGCAGAAGCAGCCCAGGAAGCCCGACGCTTGACAACACGATTGAAAGAAGCGCTTGCGACAGAAGCGCCAGACATATAGTTCATATAGGTCAGCGCTATTGTCTTGTCGCTCACCGACGACAACAGGGCGGGATTTTCGAATATCAGCGTCTCGTCATCTTCTACCAGTGTGATATTGTCACCACCCAAGGCTGCGGTATGGGCACTTACCGGCAAACGAAGAAAATTGAAAGACGTTTGGCTTTCCTGTGCCATCGCCGCAGAACAAAGAAAGAGAGCGGTTGTCGCTAAAACGTTTTTTTTCATCTGTCAACTCTAAAAATCCAATGCAAAAGTACAGATTTTTTCAAATATCTGTGTTAATTTTGTGGATGAAATGGAATGAAGCACAGACTCTGTTCACAAAAACAAATTATAATTTTGTCCTGCAGACGAATTGTGCTACATTTGCATCCGGATACATTATGCAATAATAACGCATAGAAGGACATTTTAGTATATCGATGATACACAGGCTGTGGAAATAAAGAAATCATATAGGGCAGACCTTGAGAACAAGAGACCCACGTGGTTTTTGTCGGGATTGGTATTTGTCTTGGCATTGTTGTTTTCCGCTCTTGAATTTACGACAAATAGTCAAGAATACGAAAATGCCCAAGATGCCCTCGACGATGCCACAGACATAGACCTTATCCCCGCTATCGACCGCAAAGATATGGTGGCAGCAGAACCGTCACATGGGAAACCGCTCACATCGGGGAAAATAAATCCGGTAGACAAGGTCACCGCAGAATTGGAGAAAAAAGTCCTGCTCACCGATATGCGCACAAGCGGAGAGGGAGAAAGCAATGGCAGCTCCTCTTCAGCAACTGACGACACCGATGACACACAAACCACGGTCCAATCCCCCGTAGCAGTGGACAAGGACAACAATCCGCTCAAATTTCAAGTACTTGAGCAGTACCCTGAGTTCCCTGGCGGAATGGTAGAACTGATGAAGTGGCTCAATGCAAACCTTCGTTATCCCGAAAGTGCACAGACGCAGAAAATACAGGGAAAGGTAATCGTGGCGTTCATCATCAATAAGGACGGGAGCATATCCAATCCGCACGTCACCACCTCCGTACATCCTCTGCTCGACCGCGAAGCGCTGCGGGTGGTCAAGATGATGCCCAAGTGGAAACCTGGCATGGAGCGCAAGACTCCATGCCGAACACTGTTCGTCATACCCGTCAATTTCAAGTTATAAAAGACAATCACATTTTTCCATATACAAACAACAGATACCATGTATACAGCCAACGAAATACTGAACAAGGTGAACACTTTCCTCACCACACTCCCTTACGACCGCACCCCCGCATCATTGTACGAACCCATCAAGTATGTGCTCTCTATGGGCGGGAAACGCATACGTCCGGTACTCATGCTATTGGCCTACAACATATTCAAGAATGACCCCGAACACATTCTTATGCCTGCATGCGCACTGGAGACTTACCACAACTACACCCTACTCCACGATGACCTCATGGACAACGCAAGCCTCAGACGCGGACACCAGACAGTACACAAGAAATGGGATGCCAATACAGCCATCCTCTCCGGAGACAGTATGCTTGTACTCGCCTACCAACGTATGGCACAATGCGACGGTGACAAGCTCAAGCCCGTTCTTGACCTGTTCACAGAGACCGCTCTCGAAATAGGTGAAGGACAGCAATACGACATGGATTTTGAACAACGCAACGATGTCAGCGAAGCCGAATACATAGAAATGATACGTCTCAAGACCAGTGTCCTGCTGGCCTGCGCCGTAAAGATGGGAGCTCTGCTTGCCGACGCGTCCGCCGAAGATGCAGACCTGCTATTCCATTTCGGCGAACAGACAGGACTTGCCTTTCAACTCCAAGATGACTATCTCGACGTATACGGAGACACAAAAGTATTCGGGAAGGCCATCGGCGGAGACATCGTTTCCAACAAAAAGACCTATATGCTCATCACTGCCTACAATCTGGCAGACGACAGACAGCGTAAGGAACTGCAGCGCTGGATTGAGGCGAAAGACTTCTGTCCCGCCGAAAAGATCGCCGCAGTCACCCGCCTGTACAACGAAATCGGCATAGACCGCCTCGCCCAAAAGAAAATCGCCTTCTACTTTGAAGAAGGCATGAAATACCTTGACGCCATAAGCACGTCCCCTGAAAGCAAACATGAACTGAAGGAGTACGTCTCAAAAATGATGACCCGCCAATACTAACCCGGCAGACTCACCCGAATACCAACGATACCCACATGCCTTACAGAAGATTGCCCAAAACCGACGCTGCACGCCTGAGAGTACTCAAGACATTGCTGGAAAACAGTGATGTCTATACGGCACGCAACAGATTTATCGACTGGAAATCTCTCAACAAGGCACAACCCGCATACGACAGACTCCTTACCGCACACGAACAATACGAATGTTGCCTGAAAGCCCAAAGCCGTAACTCGCAAAAGACCGACCGCCTGCAGCATAAGGCGACAATGTACGTCAGTCATTTTCTGCAAGTTCTGTTTATGGCTGTCGAACGTGGAGAAATCAAGAAGAAAGCACTTCTTCTATATGGCCTGACTGAAGAAGACGCCACCATTCCCGACATCAAGACGCCGGAAAAGCTGAAAGACTGGACATCAAAAATAGTCAAGGGAGAAAAAGAACGCGTCAGACAGGGAGGACGCCCAATCTACAACCCTACAGTCAGTATGGTTGCGACACACCATGACATCTTCGCCGAAGCGTACACGGCACAGCAACGTCTTGTAAAGCGCACGCAGACCGCACTGACGCAAACTCAACGCCTCCGGGACGAGGTAGACCAAATCATCCTCGACATCTGGAATCAGATCGAGAAACATTACGAGAACGAGCCACCCGAGCGGCGCTTCGACGAATGCAGAAAATTCGGCATCATCTATTATTATCGGAAAAACGAAAAGCACCTGTACTAAATGAACTTCATCGACACCCATACCCACCTGGAGGGAGAAGATTTCCGTGACGACATTGACGAGGTCATCAACCGCGCAAAATCGGCCGGTGTATCAAAAGTCTTTATCCCCGCCATTGACCTCAAATCCATTGCGTCCGTCACCAAACTTTGCACCGCCTACAAAGGGTACGCCTATCCTATGATCGGATTGCATCCTGAGGAAGTAAAAAGTGACTGGAAAGACACTCTTGACGCCATGAAAAACCACCTGCAAGACCAAGGGAAAAGACAGAATGGAGAAGCCGGCCACCCCTTCATCGCCATCGGCGAAGTGGGACTGGACTATTACTGGTCACGCGAATACGAGAAAGAGCAGTTGGAAGCTTTTGACACACAGATACAATGGGCCATAGAATACAACCTTCCTCTTATGATACATTGTAGAAAAGGCCAAAACGAGATGGTACGCCTGCTCAACAAATACAAGGGAGAACTTCCCGGCGGCGTATTCCATTGCTTCACTGGAAACGAAAAGGAAGCGGAAGAACTCCTGCAATTTTCCAATTTCGTACTGGGTATAGGCGGCGTACTGACATTCAAGAAAAGCCATTTGCCCGAAGTACTTCCCTCCACTGTACCTCTTGACCGCATCGTATTGGAGACCGACAGTCCCTACATGGCACCCGTCCCGATGCGGGGAACACGCAATGAAAGCGCATTCGTATTGCATGTTCTCAACAAACTTGCCGAAATATACAATGTACCGCCCCAAGAAATAGCACGCCAAACAAACGAAAATGTAAAACGTATTTTCGGCATATAACCGCCCTTTTGAATCAGAAGATATGCATATTCGGCAAACAAAAGAGGAAGAATACATAACAGATGTTAAAAACACCATCCGTTTTTCTTCAGTCTCGAATTAAATGTATAACTTTGCACCCGATTTAAGGAAAGATGCTCGAGTGGTTGAAGAGGCACGCCTGGAAAGCGTGTATACGCCTAAAGCGTATCGGGGGTTCGAATCCCCCTCTTTCCGCAACAAGAAAGACTTTGAGAAAATGCTCAAGGTCTTTTTTTGTATTGACAACACAGCACTTTTGTATACTCAATACAGCACAAGTACCGGCAACATTCTCCCCCCAATTGCCAACAGACACCAACCTACAGCAAACAGACCTTCAGAGCACTTTCGTACAAAGGCCTTGTACGAACAGTACAAAGGCCTTGTAGTCTTCGTACAAAGGCCTTGTAGCAACCGTACAAGGGCTTTGTAGTCCTCGTACAAGGCCCTATGAAAATTATTGGAAAACAAATCGCGGCAAAACTGCAGCCGGATTCATCAATTGACGGTAATGTGGAAACATCCTTGATGAACCTCATATTTCACTAGGCAACGCCGCTGCTGACGCATATCGTTGAGCACCTCACTCAATATCCATTTCAGGGTATCATTGCGTACGGCCCTGCGAGACGAACCTGGAGGGGATACTGTTTTGTAACGGTTGTAGCAGATATCAAAGGTAGTACCATACATATGACAACTATTCTGCGTTGCATTGCCGTTGTGCCCACGCAGTTTCTCTACGTCTTCACGGCTGCGCAACACGCTGGTTACAATGATTTTATGCAAAGGCACGCCCTTGGTTTGTAAACTGTCAAAAAAAGACCGGCCTATATCCTGCAGAAGAACTGACGCCTTCGGAACAAGATACGGGATACTGTTTTTCAATTTGTCGACATGAAAGAAAGGATTGCTGCCTACATACACCAGTTCGGACATTCTTCGTTCCGCATCTTTGCGGTTGGCCACAGGCTGCACGCCATATTTTTCGGCTGCTTCCAACTGCACATCATTCTGATCAGGAAAAGCGTTGCCGAAATGCGGCACACTGTATATGCGGTTTTTTACCAACGACCCGTCACTACAGAAGAAGCGCGACGGACCGGACGAAACTACCGGGGATTCCGCACCTATAGCCTGCTCTACCGCTGATTCTTTCTGTTCCGTTGCCGCTGCTTTTTCATTTTTCTCAATAGCCACATTGGCATTCTCCCCGGCAATCGAGGGGAACACGCTCCTTACAATGGCCAAGAAAATGACCACCAGACAAAATCCCTGTATATATCGTTTTTTTGAAATCTTCATTTGTCGTACCTTAATCTGCGGATATCGGAATATGCCGCCACCGCAGGATAGCACTTCCTTGTGCAAAACCTCTGCAAAGATAATGCATTTACTCCCAACAACCAAGTAGACGGTACAGTAATGTTGCCGACAATCGTTCAAACGGCACCGGTCGCGCCAGACGGGTGCGACCGCGTCGGAAAACGCATATTTAAAAGATATTTCCCGAGCAGTTTAAATGCGTTAAAAAACAAGTTCTTTCTTCGCTTATCTTACTTGTTTTTGTTAATTTTGCGAGAGAAAAATTGAACTGTAATTTAGAATATAAACTATACAAAAATGGTAAAAATAACAAAAGAGAACGCGCTGGCCTACCATCAGAATGGCCGTCCAGGAAAGATTGAGGTGAAGCCGACAAAACCCTATCATACCCAAACTGACCTCAGTCTCGCCTATTCACCCGGCGTGGCATTCCCGTGTCTTGAAATACAAAAAGACCCTGACACGGCATATAAATATACAGACAAAGGCAATCTCGTCGCCGTCATCTCCAACGGCACTGCCGTACTTGGACTTGGCGACATCGGCGCCATGAGCGGCAAACCTGTTATGGAAGGCAAGGGACTGCTTTTCAAAATCTACGGCGGCATCGACGTATTCGACATAGAAGTAGCAGAAAAAGACCCCGAAAAGTTCTGCGAAGCCGTTGAGAAGATTGCACCCACCTTTGGCGGCATCAATCTGGAAGACATCAAGGCTCCAGAATGTTTTTATATAGAAGAGCGACTGAAGAAGAACCTTGACATTCCTGTCATGCACGACGACCAGCACGGCACAGCCATTATTTCGGCAGCCGGCCTCAAGAATGCTTTGGAGGTTGCCGGGAAAGACATCTCCGAGGTAAAGATTGTGGTCAACGGAGCCGGAGCCGCAGCTATCAGCTGCACCAAGCTATATGTTGCCCTCGGCGCAAAAACCGAGAATATCGTCATGCTCGATTCCAAGGGTGTCATCACCTCAGACCGTCCCAATCTTACACCCCAAAAGAAGTTGTTCGCAACAGAGCGCAGAGACGTTCACAACCTTGAAGAGGCAATAAAGGACGCTGATGTTTTCGTCGGCCTTTCCAAAGGCAATGTCCTCACCAAAGACATGATCCGCTCCATGGCCAAAAGTCCCATCGTCTTTGCCCTTGCCAATCCTGTACCCGAAATCAGTTACGAGGACGCCATGGACAGCCGGCCCGACGTGCTGATGTCAACAGGCCGCAGCGACTACCCCAACCAGATCAACAACGTCATCGGATTCCCCTATATCTTCCGCGGCGCACTTGACGTACATGCCCGGGCTATCAACGAGGAAATGAAGATGGCAGCCGTACAGGCTATTGCAGAACTGGCCAAGCAGCCCGTTCCCGACGTTGTCAATGAGGTGTACCACGTCAACGACCTGACCTTCGGTCCGAAATACTTCATTCCGAAGCCCGTAGACCCCAGACTCATCACCGAGGTGAGTGCAGCCGTGGCCAAAGCAGCCATCGAAAGCGGAGTTGCCAGAAAGACCATCACCGACTGGGATGCCTACAAAAAGGAACTCATGGAGTTGCTCGGACAGGAGACCAAGCTTACCCGAAGCCTGCACGAGGCAGCCAAACGCCATCCGCAGCGTGTCGTCTTCGCAGAAGGTTCTCACCCGACCATGATGAAAGCAGCCGTACAAGCCAAGACCGAGGGCATATGCAAGCCTATCCTTCTCGGCAACCCCGACCGTCTGCGCCGTGTAGCCCAGCGTCTGAAACTCGACCTTTCAGACATAGAGCTCATCGATATGCGCGCTGACCAGGAGCAGGGACGACGGGCTACATTTGCCAAGCATCTCGCCGAAAAACGCGCACGCCAGGGATATACATTCCAGGAAGCCTACGACAAAATGTACGAGCGCAACTACTTCGGTATGATGATGGTAGAAACAGGAGAGGCCGACGCCTTCATCACCGGTCTTTACACAAAATACTCCAACACGATCAAAGTAGCCAAAGAGGTGATCGGCATCCGTCCGGAATACCGTACATTTGCCACCATGCATATACTCAACACCAAGAAAGGCACCTACTATATCTCCGACACGCTGATCAACCGCCATCCCGACGAAAACGTGCTCACCGACATTGCACGCTTGTCCGCCCACACCGTGAAATTCTTCAATGAGGAACCACGGATAGCCATGATCAGTTATTCCAATTTCGGAACCGACGAGATAGGAAGTCCTGTCAAGGTACACAACGCTGTAGAGCAAATGCAGAAAATGTACCCGGATCTGGCCATTGACGGAGAGATGCAAGTGAACTTCGCCCTCAACAAGCAACTGCGTGACGACAAATATCCCTTCACCCGACTCAAGGGCCTTGACGTCAACACACTTGTATTCCCCAACATGAGCAGCGCCAACGGCAGTTACAAACTCCTGCAGGCACTTGACCCCGATGCTGAAATTATCGGCCCGATCCAGATGGGACTCAACAAACCCATCCATTTCACCGATTTCGAGTGCTCTGTACGCGACATCGTCAATATCACGGCCGTAGCCGTAATCGACGCGTACGTGTACAAACTGAAAAACAAATAGACACGACCGTTCCCGGGTTTCGGGATTGCAGACTCACAGTCTCTGCAATCCCGCCGGAAACGACAATGCGGCCAATTCACCTTGGCCCCAAAACACAACAGACATGACCATATTTCCTTGTGCGAAAATCAATTTGGGACTCAATGTCGTGGAAAAGCGAGAAGACGGGTACCACAATATCGAAACCGTATTCTACCCCATTCCGCTGCACGACGCCCTGGAAATCAAGACAATGGACAATGAGTTTCCATCCACCATACCTTGTGATCTGAAGACAACCGGCAATGATGTCGACTGCAAAGAGAGCGACAATCTGGTCGTCAAAGCCTACAATCTATTGGCCGAAGACTATAAGTTGCCGCGCGTACATGCACATTTGGCCAAGACTATACCCTCGCAGGCCGGATTGGGCGGCGGGTCAAGCGATGCCGCCTATATGATCAGAATTTTGGACGAACGCTACCGGCTCAACATCGGCAACCGCGAGATGGAACGCTATGCAGCACAACTAGGAGCCGACTGTCCTTTTTTCATCACAGCAGAACCGTCATACGCCACAGGTATAGGTACAGAACTTGCCCCCGTCTGTTCGTCAGACCTTGACCTTAGCGGTTACGTCCTTGTCGTTGTCAAACCCGACGTTGCAGTGTCTACCCGCGACGCGTACAAGGCTATCATACCTAAGCATCCGGCCAAATGCTGCAGAAGTATTGCCTGCCAGCCGATAGAGACCTGGAAGGACGAACTCACAAATGACTTTGAGGCTCCAGTATTCGCCCAACACCCCCAACTGGCAGCCATCAAGGATAGTCTATATGCACAAGGCGCGCTGTACGCCCAAATGAGCGGCAGCGGTAGCGCCCTGTTCGGGATTTTCAGAGAATGTCCCGACAATATAGAGACAGCATTTCCCAAAGAGAAGGTTTTCACGATGCCACTCTGAGGACATCGGAGCATCCGGCCCCTACAACATACACATCCGCAGACATGAAAGAAAAAGAAGAACTGTTCCCCGTAGTCGACGAGGAAGGAAACGTACTGGATGCCGTCACCCGCAGCACCGCCCATAACGGCAGCATGATACTGCACCCGGTAGTACACCTTCATGTGTTCAACAGCCAAGGGCAAATCTACCTGCAGAAAAGGCCGCACTGGAAAGACATCCAGCCCGACAAATGGGACACTGCCTGCGGAGGACACATAGACCTCGGCGAAAATGTGGAACAAGCCCTACACCGGGAAGTGATGGAGGAACTGGGTATAACGGCATTCCAGCCCAAATCCTTGGGACACTATGTATTCCAAAGCGACAAGGAACGCGAACTGGTCTATGTACACACCACGACATACGACGGTCCGGTAAATCCTGACAGTGAAGAACTGGACGGGGGACGCTTCTGGACACTGCAGGAAATAGAAGACAATATAGGCAAGGGTGTGTTTACACCCAATTTTGAAAACGAGTATGCAAAATTCTTCAAAGGCAATTCCAGGAAACGCCTTTGACGGATAATTGCATTTTAAGGTGCGGTTCTATAATCAACCTTAAACAAAACCAAACAAATAGAATCGAGTAAAAGACCAAGATGCCATTAAGAATACCAGACAAACTTCCAGCCATTGAGTTGCTCAAAAAAGAGAACATCTTCGTCATGGACAATTCCCGTGCCACCACACAAGACATTCGTCCATTGCGTATAGTTGTCCTCAACCTCATGCCACTGAAGATAACTACAGAGACTGACTTGATACGTCTGCTCTCAAATACGCCGATACAGATGGAAATCTATTTCATGAAGCTCAAGAGCCATACGCCCAAGAACACTCCTGTCGAGCACATGATGATGTTCTACAAGGATTTCAGCGTACTCAAGGAGCAGAAATTTGACGGCATGATCATCACCGGAGCCCCCATCGAACAGATGGAATACGAGGAAGTGGGCTATTGGCCTGAAATCACAGAGATATTCGACTGGGCAAGAACACACGTCATGAGCACCATGTATATTTGCTGGGCTGCCCAAGCCGGACTGTACCATCACTACAACATCCCTAAATATCCACTAGAAAAGAAAATGTTCGGCGTGTTCCAACAAGTTCCACTTGACCTGAAACTACCGATATTCAGAGGTTTCGACGACATGTTCTATATGCCGCATAGCCGCCACACGGAAATCAAACGTGAGGATATCTTGAAAAACCCGGACCTCACCCTACTGGCCGAATCGCCGGAAAGCGGAGTCAGCATCGTAATGGCAAGAGACGGACGGGAATTTTTCATCACCGGACACCTGGAATACGCCCCCTATACCCTGGACGGCGAATACCGCCGTGACGTAGGAAAGCGCAGCGATGTAGGTATACCCGAAAACTACTACAGAGACAACGACCCGTCCAAAGAACCCATTGTAAGATGGAGAGCACATGCCAATCTGCTTTTCTCCAATTGGGTGAACTACTACATATACCAGGAAACGCCGTACAACATCAACGACATCAAGTAAAAGTGACGATGAGAAAAGACCCGACCGACATGTATGCAACCCAGCCACGCACCATCGAGCTGCTTGCCCCTGCAAAAAATCTGGAATGCGGCATGGCTGCCATAGATTATGGCGCCGATGCCGTATACATCGGCGCAACCAGTTTCGGAGCACGCCTTGCAGCGGGAAATACGCTGGATGACATCCGCCGGCTCTGCACCTATGCACACCAGTTTGATGCCAAGGTATACGTGACGGTCAATACCATCATCTACGAAAAGGAGGTGGAGCAGGCCCGCACCCTGGTTAGGCAGATAGCCGATGCCGGTGCTGATGCTGTTCTCATACAAGACATGGGCCTTGTAGAAACGGTCAAAGACTGCCCGACACTGGAAATGCACGCTAGTACCCAGACAGACAACCGTACCGCCGATAAGGTGGCATGGCTGCAGGCTCAGGGGTTCGACCGCGTGGTCCTCGCCCGAGAGTTGTCTCTTGAACAAATCAGACAGATACACCAGGCCCACCCCGATACAGAACTTGAAGTTTTCATACACGGGGCCTTGTGCGTGAGTTATTCTGGGGCATGCTATGCCTCACAGCACTGCTTCGGCAGAAGTGCCAACCGCGGAGAGTGCGCACAGTTCTGCCGATTGAGCTTTGACCTGACAGATTCAGACGGACATACAGTAGAGCACGACCGCCACCTGCTGTCCTTAAAAGACCTGTGTCAGATAGACGAGCTGGAAAACATCATAGAGGCAGGGGCCACTTCTCTGAAAATCGAGGGGCGCCTGAAAGACATCACCTATGTGAAGAATGTTGTTGCCGCATACAGCCAACGGCTGGATACCATCATAAGCCGAAATCCCGAAAAATACCGCCGGCAATCGTACGGCCACACGACATACACTTTCACTCCCAATCTTAAGAAGACATTCAACCGAGGATTTACCCACTATTTCCTTCACGGAAGAAAACCGGACATTGCCTCGTTTGACACGCCCAAAGCCCTTGGTGAGTTTGTGGGAACTGTAAAGGAAATACGCGGCAATATGTTCAGTGTTTCCGGGACGGTCCCCTTCGCCAACGGAGACGGACTATGTTTCATCAATAAGGAGCACAAACTTGAAGGTTTCCGGGTCAACCGAGTGAACAACAATTTCATATACCCGCTGAACCTTCCTCCGTCGCTCCGCCGCGGCATGGCACTGTACCGCAACAACGACCAGGAATTTGAGCGGGTGCTGTCCCACAAGGCTGCAGAGAGAAAAATTGGAGTGAAGTTCTCCCTAAGTTATCATAATGGAGAATTGTGCCTGACTGCCGAGGACGATGGACAAAGACAGGCTGAATGCCGGATTCCGATAGAATGCCAAAAGCCCCGGACCCCGCAAGAAGAGAACATCAGAAAGCAATTGGGGAAACTTGGGAACACTATTTTCGAAGTCCGTGAGATATCCGTCGACAGGCAGTTGGCCGACATCTTCATACCCTCCAGCCGACTGGCAGACTTGAGAAGAAACGTCATCGAAAGCCTGGCGGCCTGCCCCTTCCCAGCAAAAAGAAAATCCAAGTCCGCAGCCCCGTTGTTGCCAGCGACAAGTCAATCAGCCCAGGAACTGCATCTCGCAAATGTCTCGAACAAAAGTGCCAGAACCTACTACGAATCCGTTGGCGTACAGGATGCAATAGAAGCCTACGAGACAAGACCTGCACAAAACACGCCGCTCATGACATGTCGCCACTGCTTGAGGTTTGCACTCGGACATTGCATAAAACACGGCGGGACAAGACCGACGTGGCACGAACCACTCTTTTTGTCGTTGCCCGACGGACAACGGTTCCGTATCAAGTTTGACTGTAAAAATTGCCAGATGGAAATATATGCAGAAACATAATTTCTCCGCTACTATTCTTCTGCTCCTCATAACGGTACTCTTATGCAATTCCTGCTACCGCCACAACAAGAATACCAGTGAGAAAGAAACCAACTACAGCGAAGAACAACGCGACTCGCTGACGTTCGCCAAGAAGCACCACTACACCTTGAACTACAATTTTGTAGTCAAGGCAGACTCTGTTGTCCTCCTCCGCCAACAACCGGAAGAGATGCTCAACCATATGTCCGTCAGTACAGTCAACATACGCAAGCACGACCGTATCGTTGTCATGGATATCCGTACCATCGGGAGCGACAAGACCGACTCCATATGGGTAGAGGTAGCCAGCGACCAGAGTACGTTCGGATGGATACACGAGAGCGAACTGCTCAAACGAGTTGTACCCGATGACCCCATATCCCAATTCATTTCCTATTTCTCAGACACCCACTTGCTGTGGTTCTTGGTTTTCATCAGTATTATTGCCATAGGCTACACGCTCCACTATATCTTCAAAAGAAACGCAAGGGTTGTACATTTCAACGATATAGACTCTTTCTACCCCACCCTATTGGCCATTACGGTAGCCTCATCGGCCACGTTTTATTCAAGCATACAGTTGTTCGCACCCGACACATGGGTACATTTCTACTTTCACCCCACATTAAATCCTTTTGCCGAACCGTTCATCCTTGCGGTATTTCTCTCGTCAGTATGGGCTATCGTCATCATCGCCATTGCTGCCGTTGACGATATTTTCCAGAAGATGCCGTTCGGCGAAGCCATACTATATCTCTGTGGACTTGCGGGAATATGTGCGGCAGACTATATCGTGTTCAGCATCACTACAATGTATTATGTAGGCTACGCCCTGCTTGGCACATATGTATACTTCGCACTCAAGACCTACATTGGCCGCAATAGATACATCTACCGTTGCGGGAACTGCGGAGCCGGACTTTCTTCATTGGGCGTATGTCCAAAATGCGGGACTGTCAACAAATGACGTTTTTCCTAACAAATGATGATTGTCGGAAAAAGAAAGAACTTGTAATTTTGCAGACAAAAGCAAAACCATACATTTCGCAATGAACAATAACATTCTCCGTGCATGGGGATTCCTCGCTCTTGCATTGGCTACAGCAAGTTCAAAGGCCGGGAATACAACACCATACCCGGCCGACATTCTTCATAATGATTCTTCAAAGGTGGTAGATATCGATGAGATTGTCATCACTCCACAAACAAAAGATGCTTTCAAGCTCCGTAGGCAGCCATTAAGTTCGTCTTCGTTCTCAGCAGCCGGCTTATCCAGTCTTTCCGTCAACGACATGAGGGAATTGTCTGTGTTCGTTCCGTCTTTTGTCATGCCCAACTATGGTTCACGCCTTACATCATCTATCTATATACGCGGTATCGGATCAAGAATCAATAGTCCCGCCGTCAGTATGTATGTAGACGACCTGCCCATCGTAAGCAAGGGGGCCATGAACTTCCACCTGTACCAGATTTCACGCGCTGATGTGCTTCGCGGACCACAGGGAACACTGTACGGACAAAATTCCGAAGGCGGACTCATACGCATCTACACAAAAAATCCCCTACACTACCAAGGGACAGACATCAAAATAAGCGCAGGAAACCATTTCTACCGAAACGTCGAGGCTGCTCACTACCTTAAGCTCAACTCCACAACTGCCCTGTCCATTGCCGGATTCTATAACGGGACAAACGGGTTTCTCCACAATTCGACAACAGGCAAGAAGGCTGATGACGGCAACGAGGCAGGCGGGAAACTGAAACTTGTCCTTACTCCATCAGGCAGACTGACCTTGGATTTTATCGCAGACTACCAATATACAAACCAAAACGGCTTTTCATATGGGCAATTGAACATTGCCAACGGAACGACAGCAGCCCCTGCAGCCAACCGTCAAAGTTCGTACAAGCGCAATCTGCTGAACACCGGACTACATATCAACTACCGCGGAAATGGCTACAGTATCAACTCCGTCACATCATACCAGTTTCTGAACGACGAGATGCTTATGGACCAGGACTACCTTCCGCAAGACTATATGCACCTCAGCCAAAAACAACTGCAAAACGCCGTGACAGAAGAGGTCTCCATCAAAAGCGAAAACCATAGCTGCTGGCATTGGACTGCCGGAGTCTACGCAAGCCACCAATGGACGAAGACTGAAGCCCCCGTATTTTTTGACGAGGGCATCACACAGCCGATAGCCAACGGTATACAGCAGTCCATGTACAATTCTATTCTGTCAGCAATGGCCAAGCAGTTTGAGGCCAAAGGAATACCCCAACTACAAGCAGAAGCGCAGGCAAAGCAGGCCATAGAGAAAGCCGGAGGGGTGTCACTTGACCTCAGCATGAGTGTACCTGGCACATTCCGTACTCCGCAAATGAATTTCGCCATTTTCCACGAATCGAACATCGACATTACCGACCGTCTTACAGCCACGGTAGGACTGCGCTACGACATGAGCCGTACGCAAATCTCATACAACACAACGGCCAGCATGGCAATGACGGCCAATGTCATGGGCAAAAAGGCGACCTACACACTGTCATCTGCCCTTGACAACAAAGAACACGACGCTTTCAACCAGCTGTTGCCCAAATTTGGCCTCAAATACCGTATCGACTGCAACAACAGCAATCTGTACGGTATCGTCAGCAAGGGTTACCGGGCCGGAGGATACAACATACAGATGTTCTCGGACATATTGCAGACAGAGTTGATGGCCAACAGGCAAAGCGCTATGCGTGGAGACTATGAAGTACCGCATACGCAAGAGGATTTTGAAAACATAAAAAAGACCATCGCCTATAAACCGGAAACGACATGGAACTACGAGGTCGGAGCACATCTCAATATGTTCGGGCAATGTGTTCATCTTGACGTTTCTGCCTATCTGATGCAGGTACACAACCAGCAATTGTCTATCATGGCCGGTAATTATGGCTACGGACGCCGGATGGTCAATGCCGGAAAGAGCCAAAGCTGCGGCGTGGAACTCACGTTAAGAGGGAGTTCCATCAACAACCATCTGATATGGAACGTAGGATATGGGTACACGCATGCCGTATTCCGGGACTACACAGACAACGTGACCAAAGACAGCCAGACCGTCACTTACGACTACCGCAACAAGCATATACCCTATGTACCGGCACATACTCTGAATGCGAATGCCACCTACAGGCAGGATTTCAGCCATACTGCCCTACGCTCACTGTCGTACGGGCTCAACATGGCCGCCCAAGGCAAAACCTATTGGAACGAGGAGAATACCTATGCGCAAAACTTTTATGCTACGCTGGGCGCACGCATTGATGCAGATTTCGGCACAATCTCTGTTGGACTATGGGGGAAAAACCTCACAGACACGAGATACAACACCTTTGCAGTAAGCAGTGCTGCGACCGGGACAACAGAATACTTTGCGCAACGCGGTATGCCTATACAAATCGGATTTGACCTGTTTGTGCATTTCTGACAACAGACGGGATCCTTTCCGATTGCACAAGGCGATACGAAAACCGACAAGCACACAACATCAGGGAAATCCGTGTTGCGTGCTTGTCGGTTTTTTAGGAAGAATCCTTTCTTCTGCAGGCTCCCTACTCTACATAGAAATCGGAACCGTCGTCAATATCATCCTTCGTACCATTGTCTTTGGGTTTTGGACGTTCCTTAAGTTCACCCTTCTCGTCAAACATACCATAGGTGGTGCGCAAGACGATAAACTCTGTACGGCGATTGAGCTGGTTGCATATCTCTTGCCGCTCGGCATCCTGCTTGATAATAAAATCTTCGGTAAGAACGTCCCCTTCTTTGAGCCAGGGATATCTCTCCGTAAGTTTTTTCCTCACTTCTTTCGGCTTGTCTTTGCCATAGCCGACAGGTGTCAGGCGGTCCCGGGAAATACCCTTGGCTATCAGATACTCTACGACAGACTCAGCACGGCGCTGCGAAAGTCCCTTGTTATACTCAGCAGACCCCTTGTAGTCGCAGTGTGCTCCCAATTCGATTGTAACGTTGGGGTTTTCATTGAGCAACTTCACCAACTCGTCCAAGGCCTGTGTCGATTCTGGCCTTAACGTGGCCTTGTCAAAATCATAGAATATATTGTCTATCAGCACGGGTGCGGTAATAGATGCCAGCGGGAATTGCAAGACATACTCCTCTGACTTTTCAGTCTGCTCGGGAGCGATTTCCTCCTTGTGGTTGAGAAATCCTTTGCACGTTGCCAAAAACATATAATGGACTCCTGGTTTCACTACATGCTCAAACGACCCGTCACCCTTGACACTCAGGCGCTCATTTGTACCGTCATCGCCAATCATATATACCAATGAAGAAGGCAACTCATATCCGTCCTGTTCATAGACCCAACCCTTCACACTCTGTATGATTTCAGGATACTCAAAACTATAAATATGATCCCATCCTCTACCGTCATTACGGTTGGAGGAGAAATAGCCACGATTGTGTACTCCCTCGAAAGTCATCCCGAAATCATCTGCCGAAGAATTTAGCGGGTATCCGGGATGTTCCAGCACATACTGACCTGCACCGTTAGGCTTTGCAATAAAGATGTCAAGTCCTCCCATGCCGGGATGGCCATCACTGGAGAAATAGAGATCACCGTTGGGACGGAAGGTCGGAAACTCCTCATTGCCTGGCGTATTGATCGGTTCTCCGAGATTTTCCACTCCGCCAAGACCTGCAGAGGTAATACGGACGCGCCATATGTCGAGTCCGCCAATACCGCCCGGCATGTCAGACGTGAAGTACAGCCATTGTCCATCGGGTGAGATAGCCGGATGGGCATAGCTGGACAAAGTGTCTTTCGTCACCTCAACGGCAGAGACCTTGCCCCACGCAGCGTCAGCTCTATTGGATGTGACAATCTGCGCATAACGCGGATAGGAAGCGTCCGTAGCACACTGTGTAAGATACATGGTAGTCTGGTCAGGAGTGAAAGAGCATGCGCCTTCATCGAAATCGGTATTCACACCACCTCCGACGGTTTCCGGTTTGCTCCATTTCCCCTTGTCATCTTTCTCAGACATGAAAATGTCCGCTGCCTTTGCACCCGTGATCCCGCTGACCTCATTGCCTTGTGCTTCATTGCGGGTAGACGAGAAATAGAGTTTCTCATACTGATCCCCATACAACATCGGACTATAGTCAGCTCTGCGCGAATTGAACACGTCCATACGCTTCACGCTATAACGCGACCCCTCGTCTTTCCACTTTTGGCCATTACGGGCTGACTCCAATCCGTTTTTTGCCAGCACATTTTCAGGAAGCGAATCCAATACCTGTTCGAAAATCACAGCCGCCTGTTTGTACGATCCCGTACGCAGCAATTGTCTTCCATACGCCAAAAGGTCATCGGCGTTGGCCTGTTCGTACCTGATAGCATTGTTGTATGCGGCTATAGCCTTTTGGGTAGCGTTGATCTTCGCATAGCATCTGGCCATCTTCAAGGCAATCTTTCCCCGGAATGCGCGTTCCTTGGGCGCAGTTTTCGTATAAGCCTTACGATACTGCGTCGCTGCATCGTAGTATTCTCCCAAAGCGAGATATTTATCTCCCTTGGAGATGCATTTGTCTGCTCCGCAAGAAGACAAAAGGATGACGGAGCC
Organism: bacterium; assembly: GCA_963637655.1. Taxonomy (GTDB): domain Bacteria; phylum Bacteroidota; class Bacteroidia; order Bacteroidales; family Bacteroidaceae; genus Prevotella. The sequence continues at coordinate 18,514 of CAVHOL010000010.1, forward strand.
TATCATCAATATACTGATGTAATGGTATCTCATTATACTATTCTTTAGTTGACGCATACTATAAAGTTGCGTCTTTTCTGAATAACGGAAGTCCTTGTACCTTTATTGTGCATTGTCGAGACAAACAATATTCTCCCAAATGACGATATCACCCAGGAAATGTATTCCGTTCAACCAATGCATACACATAAACACAACGGGGGCAGGCGGTAATACCGTCTGCCCCCCGATAGGTAATATTAATGGGATTTCTAATATGCCATACTAATCATCATTGAATCTCTGCACCGATCTTTTGAGAATGTTCTGGACAGAAATGGCCTTTGCTTTTCCGGCAAGCCATTTCTTCTTGCGGTTCTCATAGTCTTCACGGTGTCTTTCAAGATAGTTGTCTGCCATAAAAGACCGATTATTTGAATTTACTATAAATCACGGTCATCTTGACAGGAGCGTGCGTATTTCCACTTCCACCGACAAGACGGGTACTTGAAAGGGACATGTCATGGGTGACCTTTACCAGTTCAGACGTAGTGCTTGAGGTATTGTACGTTGTGGCTACCGGAATTACGACCACCTTGTTCCAATTGTCCTTCGTGCGGTCAGCATTGTCGTACAGATGGCGCACAAGACCGCCAATATTGTTGAATGTATATGTATTGTAGCTGCTACTATAGGATGCGAGGAAAGACGTCTTGTAATCAGCAATTTTGTTTTGCTCGAAGAAAGAGTACATCTCACTTTCCGGTATGAGAAGCAGGGTCGAAGGGGGAGCCAATGAATACTCACTATGTACATTGTCATTGATTCTCGTCAGCACAATCTTTGCAGTGTTGAGACTATCATTCTCATGTCCTTTCATAATCTCGGCAACCGGCAATGTCAGTTCGGTAAAGATACCGGCAGGGGTCTTGAGGTAAGTGCAAGAGTCACTGTTCACCATCCGCTGAATGGATGATTGGTCATTGGTTACTGTAGTGGTCTGAAGCACTTCTTCTGTACCGGAAAATGACACGAGCTTTGTGCCTACGTATATGGTATCGGCACCAAGACTTGTCGTGCCTTTCCATTTGTACTTGTAATGCAAGTCAAGCTGACTGATACTTATACTGGCCATCGCACCCAACCCTCCTTGGGCCTTGACATAGAAACCAGGTAAGACGTTGTTGACAAAGGTATACGAGTTTTTGAAATATTCAGGATGCTCGTAATAAGTCTGCATGATGTAAGAACCGTAGTTACTGTATTTTCGGCCATCACGTGCAGTATACTCATCATTGAGCTTCAGTGTGATATAACCCTTGTATACCGATCCGCTGGTCAGCTTGTCAAACTGGTTGGCCAGCGTATACATTTTGCTGACCTGCACACCATTGTTGCGGAGATAGCCGGCTGTCTCGGGATCAAAATTGGAGTAATACTTGTCAGCTTCAGACATCGCTTTCCCCAGTTCATACACACTCACCTTCATCGGAGCCAAAGAATCGCCATAGAACGTGGTGTAATAGAAACTCAGTTCACAGGAGTCGGCAACAACTTTACCGTCCTTTACGCTAAGGATGCTATCCTTGTCAACAAGGGAGAATCCCTCATTGATATGGAACTGTGTCATAAAATTACCCGTAACGTAAGCGTCTGTCTCAGGATCACGCACACGGCCCACATAACCGGTTGTGCTGCGCGAGAGTACTGAGTCTGCAGCAATGGAACGAGAAGACACCGTGAATGTATCTGTAGCCACAACAAGGTGATCTAGATTGTCTATAAGTGATGTTCCGATGTTGTCTGTATTGTCATCACACGAGGACATAAGGACAACAGCAAGAACAAGACTTGCAAAAACATTGATTATTCTCATTATAATATTGTGTAACGATCAGACCCGCCAACACATAGGCAATACCTACGTTGACGGGAAAAGACATTTTCAAAAATGCGTTATTTTCCCAGAATACTTTCGTAGAAATCCTTGTATGCAGCAGTGCGGTCGCCTTCGGCATATCTCAGCACATTCTTTTCAGCAGACAAGGCCCGTTCTATCAATGTATCGTTGGCAGAAGCCTCAGCCTCAATGATACCATCGCTATAATCTATGGCCATCTTTCCAAGTTCCTCAAAATCGAACTCGTCCTTGTATGCCTCCAGTTTAGGAGCGTCCACACCCAAAAATTCTATATTGCTTTTGAAATTGACATCCTTGAATGCCTTCAGCTCATCCTTGAAGACAGATGTCACTACCTTTGCATTCTCAAATGCAGGGTCGTCCTTGTATGCACTTTTGATATAAATGGGAACGACATAGCTCATCCAACCCTGGCAATGAATAACATCGGGAATCCATCTCAACTTCTTGACTGTCTCAAGCACACCGCGCGCAAAAAATATGGCACGCTCACCATTGTCCTGATACTCCTCACCATTAGTGTCGAGTGCCATCTGGCGCTTCATGAAATAGTCGTCATTGTCTATGAAATAGACCTGCAGACGTGTCTGCGGTATCGAGGCAACCTTGATAAGCAGAGGATGGTCTGTGTCATCGATGATAATGTTCATACCCGACAGACGGATAACCTCATGAAGCTGGCCTCTCCGCTCATTGATAATTCCCCATTTGGGCATAAATGTGCGGATTTCATATCCGCCTTCCTGCATTTTGTGGGGTATATCACGCCCTTGGAGCGACATTTCCGTATTGGGAACGTACGGCGCAATCTCTTGGTTGATAAACAGTACTCTCTTTGTCATGCTGATTGTTTTGTATAAGAATTGCATTGGACGCTCACTGAGCACTCTGCACCCACGTCCAAAAACGTCCGCAAAGTTACAAAAAATTATCCACATAGCGATTTAAGCGTTTCGATTTTCGCCCTCCACACCGCATACGTTGGCATATTTTTAAATTTATTCTTTCTTGTTTAAGAAAAATGTTGTTATTTTGCAGCGCAAAATCAGACAGGGTGTACCATCACTCGCAAAGTAGAAATGAAATTATACAAGACGATTGTGGAACTTCAGAACGATTTGTTTGAAGTTCGCAAACAAGGAAAATCCATAGGACTTGTTCCCACAATGGGGGCCCTACACGAGGGACATGCTTCGCTCGTGAAAAGAAGTGTAGAAGAAAACGACTTTACCGTAGTATCTGTATTCTTGAACCCCACACAATTCAATGACCCCAACGACCTTCAGCGCTATCCCCGTACTTTGGACAGTGATTGTCTACTGGTAGAGTCTTGCGGCGCAGATGCGGTCTTTGCCCCGTCCGTTGAGGAAATGTATCCTACACCAGATCAACGGCAATTCGAATTTCCGCCTGTCACAACAGTCATGGAGGGTGCACACCGCCCCGGCCATTTCAATGGCGTATGCCAAGTCGTATCACGCCTGTTCTACATAACCCACCCCGACCGTGCATACTTCGGCGAGAAAGACTGGCAACAGATAGCAGTCGTCAAGCAAATGGCAAAATACATCGGAGCAAACGTTCAGATAGTAGAGTGCGAAACCATCCGTGAGGCCGACGGCCTGGCCAAAAGTTCACGCAATACCTTGCTCACGCCCGAAGAACGCGCTATCGCGCCCAATATCTACCGCATTTTGAAGGAAAGCAAGGTCTACGCACAGTCACACTCTGTCAAGGAAACACACGACTGGACAGTCGGTGAAATCAATGCCATTGACGGACTTGACGTAGAATACTTCTCCATTGTAAGCGGGAACACACTTGAAGACATATCGTCTTGGAATGAGACAGACAACATAGTAGGATGCATCACCGTATATTGTGGCGCAACCCCCATCCGACTGATAGACCACATCGACTACACCAAAGAGGCCTAATCTACACCCAATAATCAAGTATCAAAACAATGCAGATCGAAGTACTGAAATCAAAACTTCATTGTGTCACTGTCACCGAAGCCAACCTGCACTATATGGGCAGCATCACGATAGACGAAGACTTGATGGATGCAGCTGGAATGATAGCCGGCGAAAAGGTACAGATTGTAGACAATGACAACGGCGAACGGTTTGAAACCTACATTATTAAAGGGGAACGCGGTTCGGGTTGCATCTGCCTCAATGGAGCCGCAGCACGAAAAGTACTGGTAGGCGACACGCTCATCATCATCTCCTACGCATTGATGGATTTCGAAGAGGCCAAGACCTTCACTCCCACTGTCGTCTTTCCCGAAAACAACAGAATTGTACCCTCTACAAACGAATAAATACAACACCTATGGCCGAGAACACAAAAAGACCCTCCACCAAAAAACCGACATCCAATACCGCATACGACAAGACCTACGGGCACTTGCAGCCACAGGCTTTGGACATAGAGAAATTGGTGCTTGGTGCCTTGATGATCGACCAAGACGCATACTCCATGATTTCGGAGATTATCCGTCCCGAGAGCTTCTACGAGCCACGCAACCAAAAGGTGTTCAATGCCATACAGACTCTTAACATGAACGAAAAGCCCGTCGACATCGCAACAGTTGTCGAAGAGCTGAAACGCGAAGGCACACTTGAAGACATCGGGGGAACCGGATACATCATCGAACTGAGTTCACATGTGGCTTCCTCTGCCCATATCGTCTACCATGCACAAGTCCTTGCCCAGAAATTTCTTGCACGCCAACTTATCTCCTTTGCAGGTGTAATAGAATCGAAAGCGTTTGACGAAACCATCGATGTAGACGAACTCATGCAGGAAGCCGAAGGCAACCTGTTTGAACTCTCGCAAAGGAACATGAAGAAGGACTACGTGCAAGTAGCACCTGTAGTAAAGAAAGCCATTGAGATTCTGCAAAAGGCATCCGCCAATAAGGGTGGACTCACAGGTGTACCTACCGGCTACGAGAAACTGGACGAAAAGACCAGCGGATGGCAAAACTCTGACCTGGTGATCATTGCCGGACGTCCGGCAATGGGTAAAACATCCTTCGCACTTTCCCTTGCCAAAAACATCTCCGTAGACCACAACATCCCCATCGCATTCTTCTCATTGGAAATGAACAACGTACAGCTCGTCAACCGTCTCATTTCCAACGTGTGCGAGATATCGGGACAGAAAATGCTCAATGGCCAGCTGGCACCTGACGAATGGGAGCGTTTGGACAAAAATATAAGCCAACTACAAAATGCCCCCATCTACATCGACGACACCCCTGGACTGTCTATATTCGAACTGCGTACAAAAGCCCGCCGCCTCGCACGGGAAAAAGGTGTCAAAGTCATCATGATCGACTACCTGCAACTCATGAATGCCAACGGCATGAAGTTTGGAAGCAGACAAGAAGAAGTATCAAAAATATCCCAATCACTGAAAGGGCTTGCCAAGGAACTCGATGTACCTGTATTGGCATTGTCGCAGCTAAGCCGTAACGTGGAGAACCGCGAAGGCATAGAAGGCAAACGACCGCAACTGAGCGACCTTCGCGAATCTGGTGCCATCGAGCAAGACGCCGACATGGTACTGTTCGTTCATCGTCCGGAATATTACCGCATATTCAGCGATGAAAAAGGAAATGACCTTCGCGGAAAGGCCCAGATCATCATAGCCAAACACCGTAAGGGTGCAACAGGAGACGTACTGCTGCAATTCCGCGGCGAATTCACCCGTTTCCAAGATCCGGACAAATCATTCTCGCCGTCATCCAACAGCAACGGCTCGTTCGAAGGCGAAATTCTCGGAAGCAAGATCAACGGGGATTTTCCGCCCGAAGATACCTTCAACCCCAATGTCCTGGACGATTTTTCTGAAATGGAATAACGGCGTGTTCTAAAAATTCCACGCATTATTAAATTCCATTTTGACGGGTATGCTCTTTGTGTCTTTTTGATTTTAACCGGCAGCTTTTTCGTCTTTCTTCAGTCGCATAGTCCGCTATGCTCCTTCTGAAAGACAGAAAAATCTACTCGACTAAAATTCAAAAATCCATCAAAGATAATTTTTAGAACCCGCCTAACACGAAAAGCACAAGTGCAGCCTTCACCCCTACTACTCTATTCGCTATATCCAAAACACAAACTAAACAGTAAAAATATCGTTAACATTACAAAATTTAGCGCAAACAATTAACGTTTTCTTTTCAATATACCGACCATTGTCCTTATCTTTGCCAACGATATGAAAAAGAGAACGATTTGGACTATAGCGACAATCATGGGGCTATCTTTTTTAGCTCTGCTCTACCTTCAACTGAAATACATACAGGAGATGGTAGACATGAAGAAGGAGCAGTTTGACGAATCGGTCAACCGCGCCCTATACCAAGCTTCACGCAATTTGGAATTGAACGAGACACTGCGCTATCTTGAGAAAGATGTCAATGAGACCGAGCGTAGAGCCTTCAGAAAAGATTCTGTGGGAAGCCGTTCGCAAATGCCTGACGGCACCTACCAACAGTCTCACCAATATTCCGTGACAGGAAAAGACGGCAGTATTTACTCTTCATTCGAACTGAAAACCATCACATCGAAACCTTCGCAAATGCCGAAGGCCATGATCCTGCACAACGACAAGAACTCGCTTTCAGATGCCTCCAAATCATTACAGGAAATTGTCAAGAACAGATACATCTACCAAAAGGCCTTACTCGACGAGGTGGTCTACTCCATTCTCTATTCCGCTTCGGACAAACCGCTGAAAGAGCGCATCAACTTCAAGCTCCTTGACCAGGACCTCAAAGCAGAAATGATGAACAATGGTATCAACATACCCTATCATTTCACGGTCTGCACACAGGACGGACGTGAAGTATACCGTTGTCCTGAATACTCGGAAGAGGGAGAAGACTACACCTATTCTCAGGTGCTTTTCCGCAATGACCCACAATCAAAGATGGGTGTCGTACACATCCATTTCCCCGACATGAACGCCTATATATTCTCGTCGGTAAGGTTTGTGATACCCTCAGTGGCCTTCACCATCGTCCTGTTCGTGACATTCATCTTCACCATCGTTGTCATCTTCAGGCAAAAACGGTATACAGAAATCAAGAACGACTTCATCAACAACATGACCCATGAACTGAAGACGCCCATTGCAAGCATCTCACTGGCTGCACAGATGATGAACGACGATACAGTCACAAAGAGTCCGACAATGAGCAAACATCTCAGCACCGTCATCATGGACGAGTCAAAACGATTGAGATTTCTCGTGGAGAAGGTTCTGCAGATGTCAATGTTCGACAGAAAAAAGGCGGTATTCAAAAAGAAGAAACTCGACCTCAACGAAATGGTGGAAAATATAGCCAATTCGTTTACGCTTCGTGTGGAACATACCGGCGGAAAGATATACACAGAAATAGAAGCCATAGAATCGGCCATATACGTTGACGAGGTACATTTTCAAAATGTCATCAACAACCTGCTCGACAATGCAGTAAAGTACAGGAAACCCGATCAGCCGGTCAACATATATCTCAAGACTTGGGATGACGGCAACCACCTCTATCTCTCGATACGAGATACAGGGCTCGGCATCAAGAGAGAAAACCTCAAAAAGGTATTCGAAAAGTTCTACCGCGTACACACCGGAAATGTACATGATGTCAAGGGATTCGGGCTCGGACTGGCCTATGTCAAGAAAATTGTCATTCTCCACAACGGAGAAATCAGTATTGACAGCGAATACGGAAAAGGAACGAAATTTACAATAAAACTACCAATATTAAAAAATTAATTGACTTATGGATGAGAAACTGAAAATTCTGTTGTGCGAAGACGACGAAAATTTGGGAATGCTCCTTCGCGAATACCTGCAGGCTAAGGGCTATTCAGCAGAACTCTGCCCCGATGGCGAGGCTGGTTACAAGGCATTCATGAAGACAAAATTCGACATCTGCGTACTCGACGTGATGATGCCCAAAAAGGACGGTTTCACGCTGGCAAAAGAAATCCGCCAGGCAAGTGCAGACATCCCCATCATCTTCCTCACAGCCAAGACCCTAAAGGAAGACATTCTCGAAGGTTTCAAAATCGGAGCCGACGACTATATCACCAAACCCTTCTCTATGGAAGAATTGGTATTCAGAATAGAGGCCATACTGCGTCGTGTACGCGGCAAGAAAAACAAGGAGAGCTCCATCTACCATATCGGCCGCTTCACCTTCGACACGCAAAAGCAACTGCTCTGTATCGGTGACAAGCAGACCAAACTGACCACTAAAGAAAATGAGCTTCTCGCTCTGCTATGCAGTCACGCCAACGAGATACTGCAACGTGATTTCGCCCTGAAAACCATCTGGATAGACGACAACTACTTCAATGCCCGCTCTATGGACGTATACATCACCAAACTGCGCAAGCATCTCAAAGATGATGATCAGATTGAGATCATCAACATTCACGGAAAAGGCTACAAACTCATCACACCTGACGAGGACTGACGCATATAGAGTGTCAACTACACATTGTAGCACCAATTTGTAACACCAACAAAAATCCTGCAAGTACCATTGCCACTTGCGGGATTTTTATTTCCCCCAGATCATAGCGACTTATGAAGAAATGGTGATTTGTTTGTACAGAGATGATTTTTTGAGTAAATTTGCGCAAAACAAAAAACACATGAAAATACCTACTATTTTGTACGCGACCGTCCTTCTGCTCACCTCTTGCCACGAAAGCCTCGAACAAAGAGCTGAGCGCGAAGCAAGAGAGTACACCGAAAAATACTGTCCGACGCCGACCGTCAATTTTGTGCGTACAGACAGCATCGCATTCGACAAGGAGACACTCACCTACAAGTATTATTGCACATTCTCTGATAGGATGGACAGCATAGAACTCGTGAAACAAAATGAGAACCAGCTTCGCACAGCATTACTGACTGCTCTTCGCGAAAATACAAATATCAAAGTATACAAAGCAGCCGGATACAAGTTCTCGTACACGATGCATTCTCAAAAACATCCGTCCGAAATACTTTTCACTGCGACATACGGGCCAAAAGACTACAAATAATGCAAATCAACTTTACCTAAAATAGTTGCTATCGATATCATTAAAAATATTGGAACACGTTATTAAGAAAAATCCCTTTCAAAAATGAGAATTAAGAGTTTACTTGTTGTTTTTGCCTTAGGATTGTCTCTGTCAGCTTTTGCGGGAGGCAAGTACACCGGTGTGCCCAAAAAGTATCATGAGCTGCTGAACAAGACCATGGCTACAGCAGGCGACAATGCAAAAGAATTGAAGAAGGCATTGAAGGAAGTTTCCGCCAATGAGAAAGAAGGCATGGCCTTCCTGATTTCGTACATGCCCGAAAGAGATGCCAAGACCTTGACAGCCGATTTCCTGAAGGAACATGTGCAATATGCCTACAAGGCAAGAAATGAATTCCCTTGGGCTAAAGATATACCCAATGACATATTCTTGAACGAGGTAGTGGCTTACGTCAATCTGAATGAGAACCGTGAGAGTTGGCGCAAGGATTTCTATGAGCGCTTCAAGAAATACGTAGTACACTGCAAGACGATGCGCGAGGCTATTGACTCTGTGAACAAGAATATCCGTAACGAGGTGATGGTCGATTACAATACAAAACGTGAGAAGGCAGATCAGGCACCTTATGAGTCGATGCGCCAGCACATGGCCTCCTGTTCAGGCCTTTCCATCTTGCTGACCGATGCATTTCGTGCCGTGGGTATACCGTCACGCGTAGCAGGAACTCCAGATTGGTATGACGGCCGCGGCAATCATAACTGGAGTGAGGTATGGGTTGATGGCAAATGGCACTTTACAGAATATTATCCTTCTGACGATTTGGACAAATCTTGGTTTCTGCCAGATGCAGGCAAAGCCATCAAGGAAGACTTGCACAAGGCTATTTACGCAGCCTCTTTCAAGCCGGCTGACTCTTACTTCCCTTTGGTATGGGACATGGACATCCGTTACGTCCACGCAGAAAATGTGACCGACCGCTATACCAGCTTGTACCGGGCCCAATTGTCCGCAGTACCGGCCGACGACAAGCATGTCGACTTGAGGGTTATGGTGTTCAAGGACAAGGATCATGCCGAGGCCTCTGGCGACCGCGTAGCAACAAACCTGGATGTGTTCGTGGGCGAGAAGCAACTCTTCGGTGGGCGAAGCACTGGCGCCACTCAGGATATGAATGACGTACTCACTTTCAAAGTAGAAAAAAATCAGTCATATACCGTTAAGTTCATGAATAGTAAGGGCGTGCAGGAAGTCCAGAATGTGAATGTGGGAGAACAGACAACAACACTGAAATTGTATATGGAGTAATATAGAGATTGCTCCAGTCAAATGCGCTGTGCGCATCCATTTTCAGACAATGGACACATCAAGCGAAAAAACAAAAGGCCGAATTCTCCATTACAAGAATTCGGTCTTTTATCGTTTTTGAGGATGCTGTAGACGGGCATCCCGATTGAAGCCGACTTTATTATTCAGCCGATTCCTCCGGCTTCATATTTGTATAGACATTCTGTACGTCGTCAAAATCCTCCAAACGTTCAACCATCTTGTCAATGGTAGCACGCGCATCTGTATCTATATCCTTGAGATCATTGGGAATGTAGGTAAACTCACCGCCGATATCCTCAAATCCCTGTTCTTCAAGGAAATGCTGAATCTGCGCATAACTCTTGGGATCACCGTAGATAGTGATTGTTCCTTCTTCCTCATCCTCATCGAACTCGTCTTCTACATTGAGATCAATAAGTTCCAATATCAAGTCGTCCATATCGGTACCTTCCTTCTTCTTGAAGGTAAACACGCATTTGTGGTCGAAAAGGTAAGCCAATGAACCCGTTGTACCCAAAGTTCCATTGAACTTATTGAACACTGAACGTACATCTGCCACGGTACGAGTGGTATTGTCTGTCAACGTATCAACAAATATAGCGATTCCGTGAGGGCCATATCCTTCATAGGTCACTTCCTTATATTCGCTTTGGTCCTTGCCCAAAGCATTTTTGATAGCGCGCTCGATGTTGTCCTTCGGCATATTCTCGCGCTTGCAAGTGGCGATGACCGAACGCAAAGACGGATTGTTTTCAGGTTCGGGACCACCTGCCTTCACAGCGATTGCAATCTGCTTGCCCAAGCGGGTAAACGTTTTTGCCATGTGTCCCCAACGTTTCAGTTTTGTTGCTTTACGATATTCAAATGCTCTTCCCATAATGGAATTATTATTGTATTTATTTGTTTGTTGCCTGTTTGAAATTAGGACGGATGCTACATCCGCCCCTTTTTGTTTTATCGAAGCTCTGCGCTCAACTTGTTTTTGAGATTGCCAATGAGCTTTGTCATCATTGCCTCAATCTGCTTGTCATTGAGTGTCTTCTCTTCATCCTGCAGAATAAAATTCACCGCATAACTCTTCTTTCCTTCCGGAAGGTTTTTCCCCTCATACACATCAAACAGTTCTACCCGCTTGAGAAGTTTCTTCTCAGTCTGCCGCGCGATAGTCGCAATCTGTTCGAATGTGACATTTTTATCTACAAGCAGAGCCAAGTCACGGCTGACTGACGGGTAACGGCTGATGTCATGGTAGAGCAACGTATTCTTGCGGATGGCCTTCATCACATTGTTCCAATTGATATCGGCGAAATATACTTCTGCCGAAATATCAACCGTCTTCAGTATTTTTGTAGACACGATACCCATCTCTGCAAGTATCTTGCCGTTGCGCAGCTTCAAAACAAGTGCGTGAGAGAATATGTCGTTGTCGCTGTTTTCCATGACTACGCCTCCGGAAGGCACGCCCAACCGCGCAAAAATATTCTGCACATACGCCTTCAGTTCATAGAAAGAAGAAGCCTCATCTGCGTGCGCCCAAGAGCCCTCCACACGCTTTCCGGTCAGCCACAATCCCAAATGCATTTCCTCAGTGTATGCCTTAATGGGATCTTCGAGATTTTTCTTCTCGGGAGAGAAGTGGTAGCAGTTGCCAAATTCGAAGAAACGGATATTGGGACTCTTGTGGTTGATGTTTCGGGCAACACTCTCCAGACCGCCAAACAACAAGGTCTGACGCATTACGCCAAGATCAGAACTAAGGGGATTCATCACCTTGACCGTCGTTTCCTCGGTATATTTGTTCAATGCAGTGTAGTATGAGGTTTTGGTAAGAGAGTTGTTCATTATCTCATTGAAACCGCATCCTACCAGTTGCTCGCCAATAATAGTCTGCAGATGATAATTTCTGTCTTCCTCACCAAGAATCGTAAGGGAACTCTTCAGCTGAGTGGGTATCTCTACATTGTTGTACCCATAGATTCGGAGAATGTCTTCCACGACATCGCACGGACGCTGTACATCTACACGATAGGCTGGCACAAGCAGCTCAAGACCTTCCTCTGACTCCTCTACCACCTTCATCTCCAAGCTCTCCACAATATTCTTTATCATATCATGGCCGATGGATTTTCCTATGAGCGTGTCGACATAGTCGTATTTCAGCGAAACGGGGAAATCAGGCATCGGAGCGGGATAGACATCCTTTATTTCCATGCTGACCTTTCCGCCGGCCAACTGTTTGCATAGAATAGCCGCCTGCTTCAAGGCATATATGATGCCATTGGGATCTATACCCCGTTCAAACCGATAGCTTGCATCCGTACTCAAGCCATGCCGACGCGCACTTTTGCGTATCCATGTAGGATGGAAGTAAGCACTCTCAAGCACTACATTGTGCGTAGTATCATAGGTACCGCTTCCTTTTCCGCCGAAAATTCCCGCAATACACATCGGCTCTTCAGAATTGCAGATGCTGAGATCATGTTCGCCAAGCGTATGCTCCTCTCCGTCAAGAGTGACAAACTTTGTTCCTTCAGCTTGGGTACGGACAACAATCTTATGGCCTTTTACCATATCCGCATCAAAGCAATGCATGGGTTGTCCATAAGCCATCATTATATAGTTGGTGATGTCTACGATATTGTTGATGGGACGGAGACCTATGACACGCAATTTTTCCTGCAGCCATTCGGGACTTTCCTTCACTTCACAACCACTGATGCTCACACATGCATAACGCTTACAGGCATCGGTATTTTCTATTTCGACTTCTATGGGAAGTGAGTAGTCGTCTACCGCATACTGCGAACAGTCCGGACGGTGCAGCTGCGTCTTGAAGCCATTGCGTACGAGCCACGCATACAAGTCACGGGCCACGCCCCAATGACTGAGCGCATCAGACCGGTTGGCAGTGATGTCAATCTCTATGATCCAATCGCTCTCCAAATGATAATATTCTGCTGCAGGTTGTCCGACGGGGGCATCTTCGGGCAAGACGATGATACCGGCATGGTCGGTACCCACCCCTATCTCATCTTCCGCACAAATCATACCAAAGCTCTCAACGCCACGCAGTTTCGATTTCTTGATGACAAACTCCTTGTCACCGTCGTAGAGTACGCAGCCCAAATCGGCAACGATTACTTTTTGTCCAGCTGCCACATTGGGAGCACCACAAACAATCTGACTGGGTGTTTCACGTCCCAAATCCACTTGGGTGACGTGTAAGTGATCGGAGTTGGGATGTACTTCGCATGTAAGCACCTCGCCCACATAAAGTCCTTTCAATCCGCCTTTGATACTCTGTACTTCCTCAAGAGCATCCACTTCGAGTCCGCACGATGTCAATGCATCGGCAGTCTGCTGCGGCGTCAAGTCAAAATCGACATACTCCTTGAGCCATTTGTATGATATATTCATTATATAATGATTTTTGTAGTATACATCAAATATGTCTGCAAAATTAATAAAATTCAATAAGCCAAGCAAATCAACAGAAGAAAATCGCATTTTGACAAGCAAGACAAACATTTGAAAGCGAACCGTCCACGAACATTTCCGAAATAAAGCCACCCAAGGATTTGGTCTATTACAATATTTCATATACCTTTGCAATATATACACCTTTAAGCGGAGGGTCAAGGTTTCCGCCATGAAGAAACAGAAGTAAACCTCAAAATATCAAAAAAATGAACGATGCTAAATTGATGAGCCGCGCAGCAAACAATATCCGTATTCTCGCGGTGTCAATGGTAGAAAAAGCCAAGTCCGGACATCCAGGAGGTGCCATGGGCGGTGCTGATTTCATCAATGTTCTTTTCTCGGAATTTCTTGTCTACGATCCCGAATGCCCCACATGGCAAGGACGCGACCGTTTTTTCCTTGATCCCGGCCATATGTCACCGATGCTCTACTCGGCACTCGCCCTTCAAGGGAGATTCACGACAGACGAGCTGAAAGAGTTCCGCCAATGGGGTTCCGTCACGCCCGGACACCCTGAACGCGACATTGAACGTGGTATAGAAAATACATCCGGACCATTGGGGCAAGGACACACGTTCGCTGTCGGTGCGGCTATTGCCGAAAAGTTTCTTGAAGCGCGCCTAGGACACACCATGGTCCAGCACAAAATATATGCTTACATCTCGGATGGCGGCATACAAGAAGAGATTTCCCAAGGAGCCGGACGTCTGGCTGGAGTACTTGGCTTGAACAACCTCATCATGTTTTACGACGCCAACGACATCCAGCTCTCCACCGAGTGCAATGTCGTAATGAAGGAAAACACACGTCAAAAATATGAAGCATGGGGATGGGATGTCATGGAAATCGACGGCAATGATCCCGTTCAGATACGCGAAGCCCTGCAGAAAGCACAGAATGCCACTGCCCCGACACTCATTATCGGCCATACCATCATGGGAAAAGGCGCTCTCAAGGACGACGGCACCAGTTACGAGCATAATGTCAAGACCCACGGCGCACCACTCGGAGGAGAGGCCTACGTCAAAACCGTACAACATCTCGGCGGCAACCCAGCCGATCCCTTCGTCATCTTTGATGATGTAAAAGCCCTCTATGAGCATCGAAGCGAAGATCTGAAAGCCATTGTCCGCCGTCGCCATGAGGAAGAAAAGGCATGGGAAATTGCAAATCCCGAAAAAGCGGCAGCCATGCACGAATGGTTCTCCGGCAATGCACCAAAGGTAGACTGGAGTACGTTGGTGCAAAAACGCGACAGCGCCACACGCGCTGCATCGGCAGCATGTCTTTCCGTTCTCGCCCAACAGGTACCCAATATGGTATGCTCTTCCGCAGACCTGTGCAACTCTGACAAAACCGACGGATTCCTCAAGCAGACCCACGACCTGCAAGCCAATGATTTCAGCGGTGCCTTCTTCCAGGCAGGAGTCAGCGAGCTGACAATGGCATGTGCCTGTATCGGTATGTATCTGCATGGCGGCGTAATTCCTGCTTGCGGAACATTCTTTGTATTCTCCGACTATATGAAACCAGCGGTACGTATGGCTGCCCTCATGCGTGTCCCCATCAAATTCATCTGGACCCATGACGCATTCCGTGTCGGCGAAGACGGACCCACCCACGAACCCGTAGAGCAGGAAGCCCAAATACGCCTGATGGAAAAGTTGCAAAACCACAATGGCGAGGATTCAGTACGCGTATTCCGTCCTGCAGATGCTGACGAAACGACGGTCTGCTGGCAGATGGCTATGGAAAACATGAACACTCCCACCGCTCTTATTTTCTCCCGCCAAAACATTGTCAGCCTGCCGGAAGGCAACGATTACGACCAGGCCCGCCATGGTGCCTATGTAGTAAAAGGTTCGGACGAGAAATTTGACGTCATACTCATCGCTTCCGGATCCGAGGTTTCCACCCTGGTCGCAGCTGCAGACATTCTGCGGAAGGAGGGTGTCGGCGTACGCGTTGTCAGCGCCCCCTCAGAAGGATTGTTCCGCCGCCAGTCCAAAGAATACCAAGAGGCCGTACTGCCTTCCGGCGCCAAGAAATTCGGTCTGACCGCAGGATTGCCCGTCAATCTATTGGGACTTGTCGGAACAGAAGGACGCATATACGGACTACAGTCCTTCGGTTTCTCGGCACCCTACAAAGTGCTTGACGAGAAATTAGGTTTTACACCCGAAAACATCTACAAAGAAGTTAAAGAATTCCTGGGAGAACACTAATTTTCCCATAACAACTAATGACAAGCGTGGGCCTTAGAACACGCCTTAATCTAAACTATATCGCTATGGAAATAAAAACAGTAGGTTTAGCCTGCGACCACGCTGGCTTCCCCCTCAAGAAGTTCGTCGTAGAATATCTTGAAAGTCATGGTTACGAATACAAAGATTTCGGAACATACAGCGACCTCAGTTGTGACTATCCCGATTTCGCACACGAACTGGCAAAAGGTATTGCCGCTGGCGATGTCTACCCCGGCATAGCCATCTGCGGAAGCGGAGAAGGAATGGCCATGACGCTCAACCGCCACAAGGGCGTACGTGCCGGACTGGCATGGACACCGGAGATTGCAGAACTCATACGCCAGCACAACGACGCCAACGTGCTCGTAATGCCCGGCCGGTTTGTCGACAACAAAAAAGCGGCAGCCATAATGGACGAGTTCTTCAAAGCAACGTTCGAAGGCGGACGTCACCAACGTCGCATTGAAAAGATCGACGCACAGGTCTAAGTTTGCAACACATTCTCACGAGGGAAAGTGTCGGTGGAGCCATCGTCACTTTTCCTCGTTTTTTGACAAATTACCAAAATCGTTTACTCCGCAACGTATCAAAAAAGATGAAAAAACTATTATTCACGCTCGGTTTGGCCATGACTCTGCTGACAGCCACAGCCAGCGACCACTTCATCACCGATGCCGCCTATCGCCAGCAAGTGGAAAAAATATTTTCCGAGCGCATTCAGACTATCGGACAACAGTTTTTCCAGACCAAGAAGTTCAATCCCAGCCAAGAAGAAAGCGAAGCCCTGCACTTTCTCTATGCCTATATGCCATTGGCCGACGTCACCGACTACCCTACTTCATTTTACCTTTCCAACGTACGTGCCTCCCTCCTTGCCCGCAAGGAGATGACATGGGGCGCAAAAATTCCCGAATTGCTGTTCCGCCACTTTGTGCTGCCGCTGCGCGTCAACAACGAGCCACTCGATTCTGCGCGCACAGTGTTCTATGCCGCGCTCAAAGACAGAGTGCGTGGCATGAATATGTATGACGCCATCCTCGAAGTCAACCATTGGTGCCACGAGCACGTAGCCTACCAACCGGCCGATGCCCGCACGTCATCTCCTCTTCAGACCCTTCGCACAGCGACTGGACGATGCGGCGAGGAAAGTACATTTACCGTAGCCGCCCTACGCGCCGTAGGCATTCCTGCCCGGCAAGTATACACGCCGCGATGGGCACATACCGACGACAACCATGCATGGGTAGAGGCATGGGCCGACGGAAAATGGTATTTCCTCGGTGCCTGCGAACCCGAAGCCGTGCTCAACCTCGGATGGTTCAATGCTCCCGCTTCACGGGCCATGCTTATGCACACCCGTGCCTTCGGTGACTACCGCGGTCCTGAAGAGGTGATGCTGCGTACAACCAATTTCACAGAAATCAATCTTACCGCCAACTATGCCCCGACCGACAGCATACAGTTTGTTGTCACCGATACCAACGGCGCTCCCGTAGCCGGAGCGAAAGTGGAATTCAAGATATACAATTACGCCGAATTCTACACCGCCGTCACCAAATATGCCGATGCCAACGGCCGTACATCACTTTCTGCAGGATGCGGTGATTTACTCGTGTGGGCCTCAAAAGACGGACGATACGGTTATGCGAAAGCATCGTTCAGCAAGGACAAAACGGTCACCGTCACACTGACCCACTCCGACTTGACCGACAAGGCCGCCCTCATATCCGCAGAAGAGAAGATAGACATCGTACCTCCCGCAGAAGGTGCAGTTCTTCCCCCCGTCACAGATGAGATGCGCAAAGTCAATGAGCAGCGCCTGGCCTACGAGGACTCCATCCGCCATGCCTACACCGCTACTTTTCTTACCCACGAACAAGCAGAAAACATCAGCGCCGCAGGAGCGGAGTACATTGTCAAGTCACGTGGCAACCATGAGGTCATCACGTCCTTCATACGCCGGCACAGCGACAATCCGAAGCGTGCACTCGGCATTCTTGCCACATTGAGCGACAAAGACCTGCGCGACATCCCGACATACATACTCGAAGACAGTTACAATGCCAAAACCGACCAACTCAGTCCGCGTGTAGAAGACGAGATGATAACAATCCCCTTCAAGCAATTCTTCGAAAAAAACATAACCAAGAAACAGGCCGATACCTTCCGCAATGACCCTGAAACATTAGCCGCATGGATTGTCAAGACCATACGCCTCAACCCGGACAAGAAAGCCCTCCAGATTGCCCAAACGCCTGTTGGTGCATGGAAGGCCCGCATGACCGATGAGCGTTCGCGCGACATCCTCTTTGTCGACATTGCCAGAAGTATCGGCATTGAAGCACAAAAAGATGCCGTAACCGGGAAAGTACAATACATGAAAGACGGACAGTGGCATGATGTGCAGTTCGGAACAGAGGTTTCAAAGACTGCACCGACAGGAACCCTGCAATTGAGCTACACACCGACAGAATTCCTTGACAACCCGAAATACTACACTCACTTCACCATCTCTCGCATAGAAAACGGCACCGCCCGTCTTCTCACCTTCGACGAGGGCGATGCTGACATGGGCGAGGGAGCAACATGGAAAAGCACATTCAAGGACGGATACAAACTGGATGTCGGAACCTATATGTTGACATCCGGCAGTCGTATGGCCAACGGAAGCGTGCTGGCCACAACAAGGATTTTCAATATCGAAGAGGGAAAAACCACCGCATTCGACCTTGACATACGCCAAAGTACCAACGAGGTAAGTGTCATCGGCTCATTCAACAGCGAATCGACTGTCTCAAAAGACGAGAAGGACGTTTCCATCCTTTCTCTGACAGGACGCGGCTATTATGTTGTCGGAGTCATCGGAGTCGGACAGGAACCGACCAACCATGCTTTGCACGACATAGAGAAACTGAAAGACTCGTTCGAAAAATGGGGACGCCCCATCGTACTGATTTTCGAGGATGCAGCAGCAGCGCGCAAATTCAAGAGTGCTGAATTCGCCAAACTTCCGTCTACAACCATATTCGCCGTTGACAAGGACGGAGCTGTCCGACAGCAGATTGTCCGTGAGATGAAACTCCAAAATGCCACCCAACTGCCGATGTTCCTCATCGCTGACACGTTCAACCGTGTGGTATTCTCGTCACAAGGATACACCATCGGATTGGGAGAGCAACTTCTTGGCATCATCAAGAAACTCTAAAGGTCGCAATAAGTTGGTGGCGGGAATTTCAAAATCCGTCTAAACAATTTCCGCCACCGGATATTCACCCGCAGCTGTAATTAAAACGGAAAGGGCCGGAATTCATTTTTCAATGAAATCCGGCCCTTTCCGTTTCTGTATGGATCTTCTGTTTTTTATGAATCTTGCCTTTACCGCAATTCGGCAACGACGGCAAAATACTCCACAGGAGCGTCAGTAAGGTTCTCCATATAGTGTGCATGACCTTTGGGACAATAATGCACTTCGCCTTCAGCGCAGTTTTCTGTCCGGTCATCATAATGAAAAGTCAGCGTACCTTTCAATACAAGAATGATCTCACAGTTCTGCACATGCTCATGCAGTCCGGTTGAAGCTCCCGGAGCAAGAACACTACGCATGATTTTACAATTGTCGTCTACATAATTTCTAGTGAGCAGCAGGCCCTGCCCTCCTTTGAAGCCTTCTATTTGTGCTTCCTCAATTTGGTTGAAATCCAATATCATCTGGTATGTATTTAGTTATCTTTTCAGTTTCTCCAACCGGCGGCAATCCATCCAGAATCCCCCAATAGCAACAAGAATGCAGCAAACGACGGCAAGTATCATCAAAGCCTTCATCTCCAATGACCAGCCCAGACACAGGCCCACAGCAAGTCCCACATCCCAAGATAGGTAATATGTACTCACCGCCGAACTGCGCTGACAATGCTTACTGATAGAGATCAAGCGCACCAATATACGGGAGCCAGCCAGTCCTACGCCTGTCCCCAACAACAATGGAGCGACAATCATCCTCCATGCCTTGGGAAAAGACACTTCTGTTGACGGGAGAAAAAGTATTACTAACGCCGCCAGGCACAACAATGACGAGATTGTTACGACATAAGGTCTCCGTCCTACGCCGTTCGCTTTTTCCAATATGATGGCACATAGGCACCCCGGCATCAGCATAGCGTAAAACAACGGATAGGGTTGTATCACAAACACAACGCCTATACAAATGGCAACAAATACCAATATCAAAAACGGTCCCGCACCTTGCGGCAAGAAGAAGCGGTCTACTCCTATCGTCTTGACCTCATCGACAGGAGCCTTGAACGGTATCTTCACCAACTTCACACATAGCCATGCCGCCAACACGATACAAGCAGGGACACAATACACCATAGTCTGCGAACCTGCGCCACATAGGACGAGGGCCATCAAAGGGCCTAAGGAAAGTGAGAATCTGGAAAACCACCCTGCCACATAATTGGCCTCCGTACGATGAAATGACTCGGTGGTGTCAATCATCAGCGTACCTGCCAATACCCGACGGGAAAGGCCGTACGACACACCGACCCAGAGGCCCAAAAGCGGGACAAGAAAAATACTGGAGGATGTGACACGCAAGGGTATCCCTACTGCAACAAATGCACAAGCAAATGCTATCGCCATATATAGGAACACCTGTTTCCGCCGATAGTGTTCCACAAGACCTCCGACAAACGGACCGGACAAACAGACTCCGAGACCGACACTCCCGGCTATCCATACCGCATCTTTTGCCTCGAGACCATGCTTTCCAAGCATATACGGCATGAGAAAGACTGCATAATAGGCAGCAATGCTAATAAGCATATGGGCAACCAGCAGCAATACAAAATCACGATGCCATAACCGTGCATGGTAGGGTGTCGTCTGTGTATCCATACGTTGGCTTGCGCTTGTCAATAACTCTCGCCCTTACTGGGGAAATCACCGGACTCCACGTCACTCACGTACTGCGCTACCGCCTTTGTCATCACGTCAAACCCATCGAGATACTGACGCAGAAATTTCGGGCGGAAACCTTTGTTGAGACCAAGCATGTCGGCAGAAACCAACACCTGTCCGTCAGTCCCAGATCCTGCTCCTATACCTATTGTGGCGCACGACGCTGCAGCAGTCACCTTCTCTGCCAATGCAGCCGGCACCTTCTCCAATACTATGGCGAAACAACCGGCAGCATCAAGCGCCTTTGCATCGGCAAGCAATTTTTCAGCCTCGGCATCGTTCTTTGCACGGAGTCCGTACCCGCCGAACTTGTGGACGCTCTGTGGGGTAAGTCCCAAATGTCCGCATACGGGGATACCCATCTCGACCATGGCGCGTATGGTATCCGCAATTTCTATACCGCCCTCAAGTTTCAATGCGTCCACGCCCGTAAGCTTCATGATTTTCACGGCATTCCGCAAAGCGTCCTCTTTGCCGATCTGATAACTGCCAAATGGCATGTCGCACAAGACCAAAGCGTGCTTGGCTGCAAGTGCAACCGACTTGGCGTAGCATATCATCTCATCGACAGTGATAGGCAATGTGGTTGCATTGCCTTCCATGACATTCGAGGCCGAGTCACCCACCAATATGCTGTCCACTCCGCCGGCATCAACGATTGATGCCATCGTATAGTCGTAGGCAGTAAGCATACTGATCTTGTGACCACTGTGCTTCATATCGAAAAATTGAGGAGCTGTAACTTTTTTATTACTTGAAGACAAATATTCAGACATAACTTTTTGCATTATTGTATTTGAAACTCTTACTAAGTGACGGAGAAAAACGCATTTCGTCACTTGAAGATTGCAAAAGTACGTATTTTTTGCTTGAGCGCCAAAAGAAATTATTTATCTTTGCATAAGATAGGCTGCACCTCAGCATAACATTCAAGTAAACTTGATGTTCTGCATTCGATTTGCACTATCTTTGCATAAGAAAGGCTGCACCTCGGCACACCTATTAAATATTGCATCATCTATTGGCACTAAATGTGAAATATGGAAACTAATGGCTATCAAAGCAAAATGTACGGACAGCCTACCAAACGCTATGTCCAGATACTTGATCTGAAAAGTGATGAAGCCGCCTTCATACAAGGCTACAAGAAGGCGCACGACAAGGAACACTTTTGGCCGGAAATCGGAGAAGGTATCCGCGCTGTAGGTATCCTTGAGATGGAATTGTACATTCAAGGCAACCATCTGGTGATGATTGTCGACGCACCACTTGATTTCGATTGGGACGAAGCAATGGCCCGTCTTTCTACATTGCCCCACCAGCAGGAATGGGAGCAACATGTTGCACAATTCCAGGAC
>CAVHOL010000010.1:40963-49144 GCA_963637655.1 bacterium
CGACGCCACATCCGACCAAAAATGGCACATGGCGGAACGTATGTTTCATCTGTATGAATACGAGAACCCGACAGACAATCCCCAACAATGACAATAGAAGAAGCCGTTCTTTGCCGACACAGTGTCCGTAAATACAAGGCCTTGCCCATCCCCGACCAGGTGGTGCAGTCCTTGTGCAGACATATCAATGAATACAACGAATTGGGGCAACTTCACATACAGTTGGTCACCAACGAGCCAAAAGCCTTTTCCCGGTTCGCCTCTTACGGCAAGTTCACAGGAGTATCCAACTATTTCGTGATGTCCGGAAAAAAGAGCGATACTCTAGACGAAAGAATCGGATATTATGGAGAGAAACTCGTCTTGGCTGCACAGACCATGGGTCTGAACACCTGTTGGGCAGGCATGACCTACAAAAAGATCCCGACCGCATATAAACTCGCCGACGATGAAAAGATTGCCTGCATGATAGCTCTGGGATACGGAGAAACACAAGGCGTGCAGCACCGAAGCAAAGACATCGGACAAGTAAGCAATTGTACCGATCTGTCTCCGATATGGTTCAAGAAAGGCATTGAGTCTGCCCTACTCGCCCCTACTGCTATCAACCAGCAGAAATTCCGTTTCCTCCTGACAGACGACACCGTTGACGGACTTCCTGTTGTTGAGTCACAACGATTATTCTCGGTTATCGGATATACCCGAATGGATCTGGGTATAGCAAAACTACACTTTGAGATTGGTGCAGGACACGAGAACTTCGTATGGAAAGACGACTCTTCCGGCAAATAGAGTTTACCCTACCCCAAATCAGAAAAAGAAAACCGACAATAGAGAACGCCTATACAGGCGACTTCAGCCCCCACAGACAACAATACATACAAAATGAAGAAATTACTTTCTCTTCCTCCCAATCTAGTAGATTGTTTCCACGACATCACCGGATTATCCACCGAAGACTGGTTTTGTACAAATGATCCCGTTGGCCGGAAATTAGGTTCCGGAGGCGGGACCACCTGGCTGCTTCAAGAAGCCTACAATGCTACCCGCAAGAATACATCTTTCGACGAATGGCTTGAAAGCGAGAAACGCATCCTGCTCCACGCCGGCGGACAAAGCCGCCGTCTCCCCTCATATGCACCTTCCGGAAAGGTGCTCACACCATTACCCATATTCCGATGGGAACGCGGGCAACGACTGTCCCAAGACCTTCTCTCACTACAGATACCGCTCTACCAGCGTATTATGGATATTGCTCCTGATCATCTCAATACGATGATCGTGAGCGGTGACGTCTTTATCCGCGCCACCCAGCCGTTGCAACCCATTCCCGATGCCGACATTGTGTGCTACGGATTATGGCTCGGTCCTGAGATTGCCAAAGATCACGGGGTGTTCGTTTCCACCCGTCAAGATCCGACCCACCTGAAATGTATGCTCCAAAAGCCCTCCGTAGAAACTTTGTCCGGTCTATTGGCAGACCATCTTTACCTTACAGACATCGGGGTATGGCTTTTGTCCGACCGCGCTGTGAAGGTGCTTATGAAGCACTCCACAAAGGGGACTGACATCATCAACTACGATCTCTACGGCGAATTCGGCTGTGCCCTCGGCACTCACCCCACAATCAACGATGCCGAGGTGAGCGCATTGTCTGTAGCCATTCTGCCATTGCCCGGTGGAGAGTTCTATCATTTCGGCACGTCCCACGAACTGCTGTCGTCCATGCTTTCCATACAGAATCTGGTCAACGACCAACGCGAAATCATGCACCACGACCGCAAGCCTCACTCGTCGATTTTCACGCAGAACAGCGACACCCGCATACGGTGGACTTCATCCAACCACGACATCTGGATCGAAAATGCATCTATAGGCGAACACTGGACGCTTACAGGCGAAAATATCGTTACAGGCGTGCCCTCCAACAATTGGGCACTCACACTGACTGAAGGACAATGCGTAGACATCATTCCTATTGGAGAAAAAGCATTTGCAGTCCGTCCTTATGGTTTCAATGACAAATTCCGCGGTCCGCTCGACACCGTAGAATACCTCGGAATTCCATTCTCGCAATGGGCCGCAGACCGTGGCATTGACACCAAGACGATTGAAGGCAGCCAGGATTTGCAGGCCGCGCGCATTTTTCCCGTCGTTGACAACACTGACGACATGTACACCGTACTTCGCTGGATGCTCACCGAACCAGACCTGAAGGCCGGCCTTGAATTATGGACAAAATCTCGCCGACTGTCTGCCGACGAAATTAGCAACGAGGCCAATCTCCGCCGACTCGTACAGCAGCGACAGGCGTATCGCGCCGGCAATTGGCAGACTTTGGCAAGAAATTGGCGGCACAGCGTTTTCTACCAGGCAGATCTTGAGCAGGCCGCCCACGAATATGCAGAAAGGTCGATCCCATTGCCTGCTCCGCTCACCAGTGATGTACCCATCCTCATCCAGTCACGAGACGCCATGTTCAGGTCCGAAGTCAACCGTTTCACCGGAAACGACGGACACACACAAGAACAAAAGGCATTTGCCCTACTTCGTGGAGGACTAACCAAGGATGCAACGACCGAACGCATGCAGCCCAAGATGTCTGTCTACGCAGACCAAATAGTATGGGGACGCTCGCCCGTACGCATCGATATTGCCGGCGGATGGACAGACACGCCTCCATTCTGCCTGACTGAAGGCGGCAATGTGGTAAACCTGGCCATAGAACTCAACGGACAACCGCCACTACAGACCTATGTCAAGCCCTGCGCACAACCTCACATCATTCTTCGAAGCATCGATCTTGGCGCAACAGAAACCATTACTTCCTACGAGGAACTTGCGGCATACGACAAGGTGGGATCTCCCTTCTCCATACCAAAGGCCGCACTATGCCTGGCCGGATTTCTTCCGACATTCTGCAAGGAAAAATACGCATCACTTGAGGCCCAGCTGCACGATTTCGGTTGTGGTATTGAGGTGACACTTCTCTCTGCCATCCCCGCCGGATCCGGACTGGGTACAAGCAGCCTGCTGGCCTCCACCGTACTCGGAGCCCTAAGCGACTTCTGTGGTCTGGGATGGGACAAAAGCGAAATAGGACACCGCACACTCGTTCTCGAACAATTGCTGACCACCGGAGGTGGATGGCAAGACCAGTTTGGCGGCCTGCTTCCTGGCGTCAAACTGCTGCAGACCGACAAGGGGTTCTGCCAGACTCCCGAAACGCGCTATCTGCCATCCGACCTTTTCACCCAGCCCGAATACAAGGCTTGTCATCTGCTATACTATACTGGCATCACCCGCACGGCCAAGACCATCCTTGCTGAAATCGTAAGAAAGATGTTCCTCAACGAGCATGAGGAACTGACACTGCTTCGTGAGATGAAAAGCCATGCCATGGATATGTTCGATGCCATCCAACGTATGGACTTCGAGCGCATGGGACGGCTTGTACGCAAGACCTGGCAACAAAACCAGATGCTCGACAACGGCACCAATCCCGATGCTGTACGCAGTCTGACCCGATGGATAGACGATCTTTGCCTCGGATACAAACTGCCCGGGGCTGGCGGTGGCGGCTACCTCTATATGGTAGCCAAAGACCCTGATGCCGCCGCCCGCATCAAGCAGATACTCTCAGAGCACCGTCCTAACGACAAGGCCCGCTTTGTCGACATGACCCTTAGCACCAAAGGACTTCAGGTGAGCAGGAGTTAGTAATGTTCAAAAAATAAATTACCCAATTTTGCCCTGTATTTTTAGTCGATTTTGCTGGCTTCTTTGAAGGAGCATAGCGAGCTATGTGACTGAAAAGAAGTCGCAAAAGCGGCAAAAAGACAGGGATAGTCAGATGTGTGAACTAGTATTGATATTCCACAAAATTGGGTAAGTTATTTTTTGAACATTACTAAAGGTGGACACTATAAGTTTCCGAAACGATTGAGCCTATTGTCGGTACAACACACAAGCCCAATCCTCATCGGTATACCGACGCACCTCATGCGCCCCTAACTTTTCTACGGCAGCAGACAGCATCGGAATATCCGATTCATAAAAACCGCTCAGAACCAGTCTGCCCTGTTTCTTCATCTTACGGAAGAAACGGGGCAGATCTGCCAATAAAATGTTGCGATTGATATTGGCAACGACCACGTCATAGGCATCTTGCATTCCATCGAGTATGCTTCCGTCACCCAATAGTACCTGCACACCGCTGACGCCGTTTATTGCCGCATTGTGTTTCGCATTTTCCACACTCCATTCGTCTATGTCGTAAGCGGTGATTCTGTCCGCGCCAGCCTTGGCCGCTGCTATACCGAGAATACCAGTTCCACAACCACAGTCAAGTACTGCGGCACCACGCAAATCAGAACCAAGGAGCTCGGCCAGCACCATACGCGTCGTCTGGTGCGTACCTGTTCCGAAGGCTTGCCTTGCCTCAATAAACAAGGCCATGCACCCCAACTGCGCACACTCTTCGGAGGTTGTCTGTCTGTCAGTATGCTTGGCATCATAGATGACACATTTGTCTTCCACACGTATAGGCTCGAAACCCTGCTCTTCCCAATCGGCATTCCAGTCCTGATCGGCAACATCCGCCGTATCATATGTGATTTTCACCCCAGACAATGGCAGTCCGGCTATGGCTTCGTCGAGTGCACTGCGCGAAAAAAGCGAGGTCTGCACATATCCGGCCAATCCGTCCGCAGTTTCTTCAAAAGCCTCAAACCCGACTTCGCCTGCTGCCTCGGCCAACAGATCACGGGTTACCTGTTCCAAATCCTCAGGGCAGTCTATTATAAATGTTGCTACTGTATATTTCATTTTGTACTATATTTGTTCAGTTATAGTGGGTATAAAAAGTCCTAAATATACGACGGGCTACGGAATATTATGGGAAATCCGCAACTTGTTTGCAAAGTTAGTGCAAAATAGTCTGCAAGCAAAGCAAAAACGCCTCTGCCGTCACTCAAAAAAAGCATAAAAATAGGGGAAAGCCTATTTCCTTTTAGGGTTTTTCCGTAAATTTGCAGTATAGGAAGCACTAATTTTGCAACGTGACAAATCAAAAAGTAAAGTAATTATTACAGGAGATACTGTTATGAAACGCACACTTATCCTTTTTGCACTACTGAGCACAATACCTTTGGTATCTTTTGCTCAAGACGACGATCTCTATTTTACCCCCAAAAAGACAATAAAGGCCGAAGTAGCCGACGCTCCACAATCCCGCCCACACGAAACCTACTATTGCGGCAGCGAGCGCGACATTGACGAGTACAACCGTCATGGACAACTCAAAAGTTACTACCAGAAAATCGGCACCGACTCTTTGGGCAACGACATCATAGAGTTTCATCCAGGCGACGGCACCTATGGCACAGACTCTATTGACACCGTGCATTACGTATATCCGGGATCGGAAACCTACTATGGCAATGACGATGAAGACTATGTATACAGTCGTAGAATGGGCCGTTTCGACGGTTTCTACGGATGGTATGATCCGTTCTTCTATGGCTATTGGAACAGCCCATATTGGTATTCATGGTACGGATGGTATACCCCCTGGAATTATGCCTATGCCTGGGGAGGATGGTACGATCCGTGGTTCTATGGATACTACGGTTGGGGATATCCCTACTATGGATGGGCAGACGGTTGGTACAGACCGGTACACGGCCCGACATACAGTTATCACGCCGGCCCCACAGGAACGCGCAACCGCTCACGCGGCAATTTCATAGGCAACAACCGTTTCGACCGCAATAACGATTTGGCAGGAGGCAGAAGCCACGGATTCGCCAACGGCCGTGGAACATTCGGCTCACGCTCCTACTCGACCAATCGTTTCGACCGCAAAAACATCAACTTTACCCCCAACAACAATTCTGCCCGATTTGGCGGACAACGTACTACAACAACCAACGAGCGCCGCAACACTACGCCGCAACCCATACGCAACAACAGCTCCTTTGGCAACAATAGCTCCTTTGGCGGCAACCGCGGTTCCTTCGGCGGTGGAGGTGGTTTCGGCGGAGGCTCCTTTGGCGGCGGCAGCCGCGGAGGTGGTGGCGGCGGTGGCCATTTCGGAGGTAGACGCTGACAAGCAGAACGAACAAAAGACAAATAATTACCTATCCCCCCCAACAAAGCAGAAAAATCATGAAACAAAAAATATTCATCGTAGCGGCCGCCATGCTTGCCACCGCAAGCCAAGCTCAGGAGACCTACCAAAGCGCCCAGCTGACAGAAAATGATCTCAATGGTACGGCCCGGTACATAGGTATGGGCGGTGCCATGGAAGCCCTCGGCGCAGACATTTCCACCATTGCATCCAACCCTGCCGGTATCGGCATGTTCCGCAAAAGTTCAGTCAACGTCTCGTTTGGACTCGTCTCCCAAGAAGACACCAAAAAGTTTGACGGTGCAAATAGTACCAACATGAGTTTTGACCAAGCAGGATTCGTGTACAGCATGCGGAGCAATAGAAACACATTTGTCAATTTCGCATTCAACTACCACAAGAGCAAGAATTTCGACCAAATACTCTCTGCTGCAGGTTCACTGAACGGTGCGTCACAGAACAAGCTGTCCTACCTTAAAGGTGCAGCCGGTGTTTACGATGCCGTACGCTACGGACGTTCCGACAACAACGGCCACTTCACAGAGTCTACACCCGGCTCAGGCAACGGCGCATGGCTCGGAGTCAACCAATACGGCAACAATTACTATGAGTCGATGGCCTACAACCAGCTCGACTATCTCTACTACAACACTCTGTTGATGGACAACTCTACCGGATATGCCTACTACAACAACGCCAACGCCTATGGCATGAACCGCTACTCAAACGGATACATAGGAGAATACGATTTCAATATCAGCGCCAACATCTCTGACCGTTTTTACATCGGTATCACATGTGGCCTTCACGATGTTCATTACAATGACCACTCTGTCTACTCGGAACAACTCGTTGATGCAAACGGCAACGCCGCCGGTACTGTTGCAGTAAGCGATGACCGCCGCATCACAGGAAACGGATTTGACGCAAAACTGGGTATCATCGCCCGTCCCATAGCAACATCGCCTTTCCGCATTGGCCTCTATGTACACACTCCGACTTGGTATAGTCTTACCACATCCAACAGTACAGTTCTCTCCTACGTTCCACATACCGGAACAGGAAGCACAACGACCGAGTCTGCCACCAGAGGATCTATCGGTGAAAGTTATGATTTCAAGCTTTACACCCCTTGGAAATTCGGACTCAGCCTTGGACACACCATAGGCAACTATCTCGCACTCGGCGCCACCTATGAATGGACAGACTATGGTACGCTCGACAACCGCATCAATGACGGTGGCTACTATGACGACTGGGGTACATACTACGAAACCAGTTCAAGCGACAAAGCAATGAAGTCAAACACCAAAGCGTCTCTCCGCGGAGTATCCACGATGAAAGTCGGAGTAGAGTTCAAACCTGTGTCCGAATGGTCTGTACGCCTCGGTTACAACTACGTTTCGCCCATGTACAAGCAGATGGGATACAAGGACGGTACGACAGAGTCATACGGTACATACTATAGTTCTACAACAGACTTCACCAACTGGAAATCCACCAACCGATTTACAGTTGGTGCAGGGTACGCACACAAAGGTTTCAGTATTGATTTCGCCTACCAATACAGTCAAACGAGCGGTGACTTCTTCCCCTTCATGAACTACTATGCAGGCACAAACGAGGATAAAAGTCTGAACAACATTGCAGAAAGTACTGAAGTCAAAAACAAACGCAACCAATTGGTCCTCACCTTGGGCTATAGGTTCTAACGGTAACGTTTTTTGAAAAAACGCATTAGGGCGGTTCTATAAATTAGCTTTGTCAGATTACGAGCTTATTTTCGGACACACTTTGACAAAGCTAATTATAGGACCGCCCTTAATCCGAAACATCATTCATATAAAAACAAGGTTCTTTGTACTGTTTCGTACAAAGGCTTTGTAGCGTCAGTACAAGGCCTTTGTAGTGTCAGTACAAGGCCTTTGTAGCGTCAGTACAAGGCCTTTGTAGTAATGTAACCATCCGAAACAAGCCGACTTGCCTAAATTCGTGGAAAGATGGAACTTTGCAGCAAAAAAATGCAATGTTCAACCTTAACGAGAGCAACA
>CAVHOL010000011.1:0-49046 GCA_963637655.1 bacterium
AACGACCCCCTGATTAACAGTCAGGTGCTCTAACCAACTGAGCTATTGAAGCATGAGCAATTGTCTGAATTGCGAGTGCAAAGGTAAGGTGATTTTCCGAAACCTCCAAACATTTTCCGAAAAAAAATCGGCAAAAGCAGATTTTTCTATATTTTTCACACCGCCGCCGCACATTTATGACCCGTTTGCAGTACCTTTGTACAATAATATATAGAGAACACACATCATCCGCATGCACCACATCATCCGCACCATACTCACCGCCGTCGCACTGACCGCCGCACTTGCAGCCGGTGCACAGGCCGACAGCGACCACAACTTCAAGGTGGCCAAGAACCTCGACGTCTTCAACGCCATCTACAAGAACCTCGACCTCATGTACGTCGACACGCTCAATGCCGACGAGGTCGTGGGCACAGCCATCACCTCGATGCTCCGCAGCCTCGACCCCTACACCGAGTACTACCCCGAGGACAAGGCCGGCGACTTCAAGCAGATGATGACCGGCAAGTACGCCGGCATCGGCTCCATCATCAGCTACAACTACGCCATCAAGCGCGTCGTCATCAACGAGCCCTACGAGTACATGCCCGCCGCCGAAGCCGGACTGCGCAAGGGCGACATCATACTCAGCATCGACGGCGAGACGATGACCGACAAGGACGTGGCCTACGTCAGCGAGCACCTCCGCGGCGACGCCGGCACCACCATGGAGCTGGCCTATCTCCGCCCCGCCACCGGCAAGAAGGCCACCGTCAAGATACAGCGCCGCGCCATACAGCTGCCCTACCTGCCCTACTACGGCATGCAGCCGGGCAACATCGGGTACATCAACCTCAACTCCTTCCTCGAAAACTGCGCGCAGGACTTCCGCCGTGCCTTCATCGACCTCCGCAAGCAGGGCGCGCAAGGGCTCGTCATCGACCTCCGCAACAACGGCGGCGGATCGGTACAGGAAGCCATCTCGCTGCTCAACATCTTCCTGCCCAAGGGCGACACCCTGCTCTGCATGAAGGGCAAGACGGCCCGCGCCAACCAGGTCTACACCGCCACCGTCGAACCGGTAGACACCGTCATGCCCATCGTCGTGCTCGTCAACGAGATGACCGCCAGCGCCAGCGAGATCACCAGCGGCGCCCTGCAGGACTACGACCGCGCCGTCATCCTCGGCACCCGCACCTACGGCAAGGGACTCGTGCAGATACCCAACGTGTCGCTGCCCTACAACGGCAACCTCAAGCTCACCACCGCCAAGTACTACATACCCAGCGGACGCTGCATACAAGCCATCAACTACCGCCACGCCCGCGGCGGATACACCGAGCACGTGGCCGACTCGCTCACCCATGTCTTCTACACCGCCGCCGGACGAGAAGTGCGCGACGGCGGAGGCATCAAGCCCGACGTCGAGGTGCAGCCCGACTCCATGCCCAACATCGCCTACTACCTCGAGCGGGCCGACACGCTAAGCCTCATGCTCAACTATGAGACCGACTACCTCAAGGCCCACCCCACGATCGACAGCCCGTCGACCTTCGCCCTCACCGACCGGGACTACGAGGACTTCAAGCAGCGCGTCATCGCCTCCGGGTTCACCTACGACCGCGTGAGCGAGAAAGCCCTTGAGGAGCTCGTCAAGATGGCCAAGTTCGAAGGCTACTACGACGACGCCAAGGCCGAGTTCGACGCCCTCTCGAAAAAGCTCAACCACGATCTGGCCAAGGAGCTCGACTATCCCTACAACAAGGAGAAGATCATGGAGATGCTCACCGACGACATCGTCACCATGTACTACTACCAACGCGGAGCCATCGAGTGCGGACTGCGCACCGACAAGCAGATGAAGGAAGCCCTGCGCCTGCTCTCCTCGCCCGAGGAGTACCGCAGCATACTCACCCCCAAGCCCCGCACCGCCGACACTCCCGCCGGCGCAAAGGAGAAGCCCGCCAAGGCACGCAAGGGCAAGGCACGCAAATAGCCCCGCCGACCCCGCACTGCCAGAGACGCCGCCTGCCGCGCACTGCATGCCGGCAAGCGGCGTCTTTTTGTTCTCCCTTTGACAAGGGTACCTTCTCCGTCGCCGGAGCGGAATACTACAAGGGCCTTGTACGGTCGCTACAAAGGCCTTGTACCGACACTACAAAGGCCTTGTAGCGACAGTACAAAGCCTTTGTACGGACAGTACAAGGCCGTCTGACAAATCCGGCGGCGCCCTATACATCATCCTGCCGCCATCCATAGCCGCCCGTATACCTGACACGACATCTACCACTACCCGATACAACATGAACCACCATCTGAAAACATCACTTCCGCTTCTCGCCTGCGCCCTTCTCGCCGTCCCGGCACACGCCCAGATGACGCTCGTGGAGAAAGGCCGCGCGAAGGCGCACATCGTCCTCGCCGAAGACAACGCCGTCAACCGCCGTGCCGCCGACCTCCTGCAGCGGTTCGTGCGCGAGACCTCGGGGGCTACGCTCCCCGTCAGCGCCGGAGAATCCAAGGGCCGCGGCGCCGTCATCATCGGACAGTCCACCACCCGGGCCGGACACGACGGCTTCGCCCTCGACTGCACCGACGGCACGCTCCGCATCGCCACGGGAGGCGGCAAGGGGGCCGTCTACGGCACTGTCGACCTGCTCGAGCGCCAGCTCGGCGTGTCCTACTACGCATACGGCGAGTACACGGTCACCCCGCAGTCCACCCTCCGTCTGCCGGCCCTGCACCGCACCGAGACACCGGCGTTCCGTTTCCGCCAGAGCCAGAGCTACTGCGCTGACGACTCCGTATACTACGACTGGTTCCGGCTGAGCAGCCAGAGCGAGGTGTTTGCCGACAACATGTGGGTACACACCTTCGACCGCCTGCTGCCCTCCTCCGTCTACGGCAAGACCCACCCCGAGTACTACTCCTACATCAACGGCGAGCGGCGCCCGGGCAACCACAGCCAGTGGTGCCTGACCAATCCGGAAGTCTTCGACATCGTCGCCGCAAGGCTCGACTCCATCTTCCGCGCCCATCCCGACCGGCAGATGATCAGCGTCAGCCAGAACGACGGCAACAACACCTACTGCCAGTGCGAAGCCTGCCGCAAGGTCGACGAGTACGAGGGTTCGCCCGCGGGCAACATCATCCGCTTCCTCAACAAGCTGGCCGCACGCTTCCCCGACAAGCAGTTCTCCACCCTCGCCTATCTCTTCAGCATGCACCCGCCGAAGCACACGCGCCCGCTGCCCAACGTCAACATCATGCTCTGCGACATCGACTGCAAGCGCGAGGTGGCCCTCACCGACAATGCCTCGGGACAGGACTTCATGCGCGCGCTGAAGGGATGGTCCGAAATATCCGACAACATTTTCGTGTGGGACTACGGCATCAACTTCGACAACATGGTCGCACCCTTCCCCAACTTCCACATCCTGCAGCCCAATCTTGAGACCTTCCACCGCCACCACGCCACGATGGTCTTCGAGCAGGTCAACGGACAGCGCGGCACCGACTTCTCCGAGCTGCGGGCCTACATGCTCGCCAAGCTCATGTGGAACCCCTACCAGAACGCCGACTCGCTCATGCAGACCTTCCTCCGCGGCTACTACGGTGCGGCCGCTCCCTATCTCTACCGCTACCGCCAGCTGCTGGAGGGCGGACTGCTGGCCTCCGGCGTACCGCTCTGGATCTACGACTCGCCCATCTCGCACAAGGACGGCATGCTCAACGATGCGCTCGTCAAGGTCTACGACACGCTCTTCGACCAGGCCGAGCGTGCCGTGGCCGCCGACACCACCCTGCTGCGCCGCGTGCGCACCGCCCGTCTGCCGCTGATGTACAGCCGGCTAGAGATCGCCCGCACCCGTGAGGGAGGCGATGCCGAAGAGCGTACCCGCCAGCTCGAGGAGTTCCAGCAGACGGCCGACGCCTGTGGCGTGACCCAGCTCAACGAGCGCAACAACCGCGTCGACGACTACTGCGACCTCTACCGCCGGCGCTTCATTCCCCGTGCCAACACCAACAAGGCCGCCGGGGCCAAGGTCGTCTGGACCGAAGCGCCCGCCGAACGCTACCGGCCCATCGCCGACAAGGCCCTCACCGACGGTCTCTACGGCGGCACCACCTATGTGGAGAGCTGGGTAGGATGGGAAGGGCGCGACGCCGACTTCACCCTCGACATGGGCGAGAAGAAGTCTGTCACGACCGTCACGACCGACTTTCTGCACCAGCTCGGCGCCTGGATACTCCTGCCGCGCAGCGTGTCCTACGCCTACAGTGCCGACGGCAAGACCTACACCGACATGGGCACGCACACCTTTGCCGAAGACCGCGACGTGTCGGTGAAGTTCGTGCCGGGCACCGTCACCCTCCCCGCTCCCGTCGAGGCCCGCTACATCCGCGTGCAGGTGAAGACCCTCGGCCTCTGCCCCGCATGGCACTACGGTGTCGGCCATCCCGCATGGTTCTTCCTCGACGAGGTGACCGTGGAGTGAGGCGCAGTGCATCAGCGGACAAGCGCCCAGTAGATTAAGTCCCGTAGAGAATATGGCCCAGTAGAGAACAAATTGCGCATGAACGGAC
The DNA here is from genome assembly GCA_963637655.1 of bacterium. Lineage (GTDB taxonomy): Bacteria > Bacteroidota > Bacteroidia > Bacteroidales > Bacteroidaceae > Prevotella. The sequence goes on from CAVHOL010000011.1 coordinate 4,570, forward strand.
AAGCCCCGTAGGGGCGACATAGTATAGGATAGGGGTTTACCCCTATCTTTTGGCCATTAGCACATGAAAAAGCCCCTGTAGGGGGCGCATAATTTATATTCGCAACATTGAATTATGCGCCCCCTACAGGGGCAATTTTTGTGGCATTCGGTTGAGATAGGGGTAAACCCCTATCCTATACTATGTCGCCCCTACGGGGCTTTGTCGGCGATATGCACCCCTTACGATACTTGTCGTCGTTATGGCCACTTACGGGCTTTGTCGGCATTATGGCCACTTACGGGCTTGTCGTCGTTATGGCCACTTACGGGGCATTGGGTGACGATGGAAAAACCGTCTGGCATGATATGGACCAAACCATTTTCCACCGTCACCAAATTATTTTTCTTCTACTTCCACACCATCTTGCGGCACGTGCCGTCGGCACGCTTCACAATATATATATTGCCCTTGGCCGGTGCGTCTACGCGCTGGCCGCCGATGGTGTAGATGCCCGTGACGGCTGCCGTCGACACGCTGCCGGTGTGCGGGCGGGCGATGGCGGTGGCGGTGCCGCCGTCGTAGGTCACGACGGGTGCGACGGCCATGGAGAGCGGGTCGTCGGTGTTGGCGAGCCACTGCCAGGTGCCGAGTCCGGTGCCGTAGTCGTCCTGGTCTTCGAGATAGTGCCATGCGGTATTCTTCTCGCCCGGGCTGCGGCGGTGGCAGAAGATGGCGATATCATCGGTCGTGTAGGGCGACACCTCCAGCGAGTTGTTGGGGAACGGGCCTACCGTGACAAAGAACTCCTGTCCCTTGTCGAGCGACACGGTCCGGTCGAGATGGAAGACGGTGGCGAGATAGTCGTCGTCGGCATAGCGCAGGTCGGAGACCTTGACGCCCGATGCGGCCAGTTCCTCACCGGGCTGTCCGTCGGCACCGACGGCATTGACGGTCAGACGGATGACAGAGTCGGGCGACACGGTCGTCACCGAAGCGAAGTACACGTACACGCTGTCTACCGTAGCCTGGGCCAGGGGTGCCTTGTATTTCTCGGCGAAGCGGTCGATGCCCAGGAAGTTGGTGCCGGCATAGTTGCCGTACCATCCGAGCGTCACCTGCTCGAGCGAGGCGTTCTCGTCCATGGAGATGTTCCATACGTTCTGTGCACCGCCGGCCTGCACGGCATACTGCAGGATGTCGTTGGACTGTCCGGCAGCGTTCTTGGCGGTCAGTCCTACGCTGAAGCGGCCCTTGTCTACGTAGGTGACAGTCGGGTTGCGCTCGGTGCTCGACGTGATGTCGGTGTTCTGGAACACCCAGTTCCACTCCGTCGGGTTGCCCGTGGAGAGGTCGCGGAAGGTCACGGGCACGCCCGTGGGGACGAACACGCCGACAAAGGGCGACTCATAGCCTTCCTCGGGCAGGCCGATGAGGGCGGTGGGAGCCTTTTGCGACACGACGACCAGGCCCTTGCGCTCTACGGTGTCGCTCTCGTCGCCGCGGCTGACGGTGAGCGTCACGTCGTAGGTGCCGGCAGCGGGATAGGTCACTACCGGGCTTTCGGCCGTAGTGACGGAGACGTTGCCGCCCGTGAAGGTCCACTCCAGGCGCTCGGGATCGCCGGCCGACGTGCTGATGTACTGTATGCTGTCGCCCTCAAAGATGTTGATGGTCTCGGTGGCCGACTTGTCCTGCTGCACGAGGCGGAAACCGTCGATGGCGAGATCCTCGCCACCGTAGGGATAGTCGAAGGCGAACTGCACGGTCTTGCCGGCATAGGCGGAGAGGTCGAAGGAGAACTTGTTCCAGTTGGCGGCGTTGTAGCCCTGCTCCTGTGCCCAGTCGAAGACGTTGAGCAGGGTCGTGCTTTCACCACTCTCGGTGTCGGTCACGCTGAAGGTCCACTTGCCGTAGACGAGGAAGTTGGGCTGGAAGTAGGCGTAGAACTCCACCCGGCTGCCGTCGCGCACCTCGAGCTGCGGACTGGCGAGACTGGTCGTGCCGCTGCCGGCGGTGTAGGGCACGTAGATGGAGGTGACGTCGCTGCTGCGGATGGCGGAGAAATTCTTGTCGGACAGGCGCCAGCCGTTGCCGACGGTCCAGTCGGCGATCTCGTCTTCGGAGTCAAACTCCTGGTCGTAGTAGGTCACGGCACCCTTGTCGGTGGTGAAGTCGGCCTTGAGCGGCTCGTTGATGACAAAGTCGGCCTTGACGACCTCGCTCTCGGTATTGTAGCCGCGGGTCATGACGTAGAGCGTGCAGGTCTTGTCGACGGTGAGGGTAGCGGTCTTGCCCTCGACCACGGTACTGGTGGTATTGTCGCTGTTGACAAACTCCTCCTCGCTCCCCGCCGTCGTGGAGTACCATACAGTGACGGCATTGTCGTCGTCGGTGGTCACGGTGACGGTGGCGGGAGCGTCGAAGGAGCCGCCCATCGGGGAGACGACGGGGGTCTTCAGCGGCTGCTTGGCGATGACGGTGACCTTCATCGTAGCCGTGTCGGGCCGGTACTCGTCATTGCCGGCAAAGGTGGCGGTGATGGTGACGGTCTTGTCCTCGGTGACATACGACGAGGCGAGGCTGCCGTTCTCGTCGACCGAGCAGACGCTCCAGTCAGACGACTTGTAGACCACGGGCGAGAGCTTGTGGGGATTGAGCAGGTCGGCATAGCCGTCCTCGCCGCTGACGAGGCTGATGCTGTCCTTGTAGAAGCTCAGGTCGGCGCTCTTGCGGATGACGTATGCACCGTCGGTCACGGCACTCTGCTCCCCGCCGACGGCCGTTGCGGCACGCAGCAGGGTAGTGGCCGATACGTCGACCGGAGAGGTGTAGGCCATGCGGCTGCCGCCGGCTACACGCGGATTGGTGCCGTCGGTCGTATAGTATATGGTGTACGTACCCTCGGCCAGGCCCTCGGCCGTCATCGTGACGGCCGGCGGCGTATCGTAGGTGCCGGCGGCGGGGGTGAACGTCGGAGCGGCAACGGAGGAGACGACAGGCTCGTAGTCTACCTCTATCTTCTTGATGTAGAGCACGCCCATGCTCTCCGAGGTGGGGTCGATGGCGATCTCGAGCTTGCCTTCCTGTCCGCCGTCGGCGGGGGCGAAGGCATAGTCGGCCAGCGTGCCGGAAAGGGCAGCCTTGTCAGACGTGCCTGAGAGGTAGGCGGTGTCGCCCACCTTGACGCTCAGGTCGGCCGCGTTGGCATCCTTGGACGTGCGGCACTGTACGCGCACGGCAGTGATCTTGCCGGCGAAGGCCGACGTCCAGAGCGAGGTGTGGGTAGACGGTTCGCCTGCCGTGCCGACAGTCTGTCCGCCCTTGGCAAGGTAAGCGTACTTCTTGGTACCCTCGGAGGCGATGCTCCACGCCACGCCGTTGAGCTCGGCGGTGTAGACATCCTGCTCCACATACGACGTGCCGAAATTGTAGAACCCCTGCGCACCGGCATCGGTACGGCTCTTGTTCCACTCAAACGACCACGTATCTGCCCATCCCGCCAGCGGCAAGAGCGCCAGCAGAAAGGCACACAGTAAGCGTAGTGTTCTTTTCATACGGTGATTGTTTTAATATGTGAATGTTGGTGATGCAAGTCTGTTTTGTGTCCTTCGCTTTTGCCACAGGGCAGGTCAGGTACGGGTACAAATCATAAAATATACGGGTAATTGTCGGCAAAATTAGCAAGAAAATATCAAATAGCACATAAAAACCGCCGTTTTGTTGAAGGATTCCGGCATTTGACCAATACCGCTGTCATATTTCTCCATTTTCCGCGGCGGGCACCGCACACGGATGCCGCTACAAAAAAATACAATGCGCGGCGCTTGGGCGGACAAACGTATTTTGCTAAATTTGCATGCAATATGGTAAGAATCCTTCTTTCTCTTCTCATCGCCATCATGCCGGCGGCAGCGTGCCGCGCCGCAAGCGACGGTGTGGCCGACGAATTCAAGAAGCTGAGCGTCGTCGACAGCAAGACCCTGATCCACCGGGCCTATGCCTACATCGAGAAATGCCAGTACGACAGCGCGCTCATCTACTACTCCGCCGTGGCCAACCGCTACGACGACAACGCCGACCGCAAGGAGGCCGACAACACCGTCAACGCCCTCTACAACATCGCCATCATCTACATGGTGGGCTACTACGACTACGCCAAGTCGTACGACTATCTGCTCCAGTCGCAGGAACTGGCCGAGCGATACCAGCTCGAAGTCCATCTCCCCAACATCTACAACTCTATCGCCAGCATACTCCAGACATCGGCCATAAGCGACGGCGAGGTCGACAAGAAGGAAATCGCTGCCCTGCTCCGCAAGGGATTCTACGGTGCTCTGCACGTCAAGGACTATGAGGGGGCGGCCATCTCGCTCTCCAACCTGCTGCAGCTCGGATATTCCTCGGCGCATCCCGCAGCCCTCGACCGCGAGATCGGCGTCTACCGCTCCACCCGCATGCCCGACAACCTGCAGCGCAAGAACACCCTCACCCAGTGCCGCGCCTACCGCCTCTTCTGCAAGCGGAAGTACACCGAGGCCCTCGCCCTGCTGAGACAGACGCTCGGCCCCGTCGCCGACTCGCCCATCGCCTACCGCGACAACCTCTCCACCTACAACCGCATCGTCGACATCTACACCGCCATGCACGACATGCCTGCCATCATCAGTACCACGGAGGAGGCCATCGCCTACGCCAGGAAATACCATGCCGACGACTACATCACCGAGTTCTACGGCACGCTCTTCAACGCCTACGCCCAGACGGGCGACTCCACCATGGCACAGCACTACGAATACCTGTACCTGAAAAACGGGGAGCGCGTCTTTGCCCGGGGTAAACTGTCCTCAGTGAAGGGCGTCGCCTTCCAGCACGAACTGACCAAGGCCAACGAGCAGGTGAAGAGCCTCACCCAGCACCGCCGCCTGCAAAACATACTCCTCGTATCAGCCCTGTCGGTACTGTGCGTCATCGGCATACTGCTCTTCCGCCTCTACCGCGCCTACGCCAAGATACGGCAGACCAACCGCTACCTCTACGACAAAAACCTCGAACTGCTGGCCAGCGAGAAGAAGGCACGCGCCGAGCGCACCGCCGCCGAAGCCGCCATCGCCACCGCTTCAGATGCCGACACCGACACTTCAGCCACCGCCTCTCCCGCCGCCCAAGAATCCCCCGACAACACCAAGTACAAGGGCAGCCGTCTCTCCGACGAGGACGCCCACGACCTCTTCCTGCGCATACGCCACGCCATGGAGACCTCGGACGCCATCTACCAGACGGGATTCAACATCGACAAACTGAGCGAGCTCGTGCACAGCCGCCCCCGCTATGTCTCGCAGGCCATCAACCAGGAGTCGGGCGACAACTTCAACGCGCTGCTCAACGACTACCGCATCAAGGAGGTGTGCCGGCGCATCAACGAGGACGAGACCTACACGCGCATGACCATCGAGGCCATCGCCGTAAGCGTCGGATTCAAGTCGCGCACCAGTTTCGGCGCCCTCTTCAAGGCCATGACTGGACTTTCGCCGTCGGCCTACCAGCACCTGGCACGCGAGAACAAGGCTTAGCGCACCGCCGAGCGCCGTCCCGCCACGGCATCAATTCGACAAGAATACCGTATCAATATCCGCAACAAGTCATCGGAATGTCTCAAAAAAAGACACGCCGATGACTTTTTTCATGTTTCAAGACACCAACCCGCAAAAAGCGCATACACCTTCTCCACACATTACCTACCTTTGCCGGCGAGAATTGAAAGAACTTACGAAAAACACACAAGGCGACATTTTGTCTGTCACCAATCACAGGCTGGTCTCCGGATTGTTCCGGGGGCCATGCCGACAACCGAAATCCGAATCAAAGACCAACAAAAAGACATGCTTATGAGAAAAATGACTACACTTGCAACGGTGGCAATCACCGTCTTCGCCATGGCAGGGCTGGCATTCGCCGACAATGCCGATGGGCTGCACCTTCTCCCGCACAAGAAAAACGTCACCTCACTGGAAAGTGCCGTCACAAAGTCTTCCGGCGAAGTGACACCACTGAAGACGGTCAACGCCAAGGCATCGGGCAAGACCGAGTCCATACTCGTCGACGAAGACTTCTCGAAGATGACCAGCGGTACTGTCAACGCTCCTGACACCACTCAGATGCTCGCCTGTGAATGGACGGGCTACTCCCCCAACGGCGTATACATCGACAACTCGCTCACCAGCGACGGTACATGGCTCGGCCACCAGGTATATTCCGCCGGAGGCGCTGTGGCCATCAAGACCTACAATCCCCAGCAGCCCGCCTACCTCTGCACCCCGCTCGGCGACTACTCGGGCGACATCACCGTCACCGTCAAGGCCAAGGCCATCAAGGACGTGATACGCACCGACACCGGATTCGCATACGGCACGGGCAGCAGCCTCTCCATCCAAGCCTGCACCGGAGGCATCGAAGGACAGGACGAGGCCAACACCGACGATGAAAACGAAGACTACGAGGTGCGCCTCTATGAGAGCCAGGGATGGCAGAAGATCACTTACACCTTCAAGAACTACTCCGCCGACAAGGACGGATTCATCAAGTTCTCCACCGAGGGTGCCATCGTACTCGACGACATCGAGGTGACCACCGGGGCATCGTTCCTCGCATCGCCGAAGGGCCGCGGCATCACCGACTTCCAGAAAGACAACTTCTCCATAGCATGGGATCCGGTGCGCAAGTCGTTCAACTACTACGTAGACCTCTACACCCGTAACTATCTCTCCGACAATGACACGACCTATGTCGCCGACTTTGAGGACGGTACCGTACCTGCGGGCTTCGAGACCACCTCGACGACCATCGCCGACAATGAGGGCGCCGACAACTCCAAGGCCCTCGTGCTCAAGAACGGCGAGACGCTCCTCACCCCGACCAACGGCAACGACTACCGCAAACTGCACTTCTACATGCACGTTGTCGACCCCTCGGTCGAAGAGTATGGCGATGACGCCTTCTGGTACGTGAGCGGCAGCATCGACGTAGAGTACAAGGCCGACGGCAAGTGGAACGAGGTCGGATACTTCGATGCAGGCAACTTCTACACCAAAGGCAAAAACGTCGTTCTCGAGAGTGAAGTCGACGACCTCGGCGCTCTCCATGCCACCCAGTGGCGCATACAGCCCAGCTACCTCAACGACGGCGCCTATGTCGTGATCGACAACATCGAAGCCACCGCTCTCCCGGGCTTTGAGTACAAGATCGTAGACAGCGCCTACGGTACCGAGGATCTCAGCGACAACTACACCGTGACCGGCATGACGAAGAACACGGAATACACCTTCACCGACCTTGACTCGCTCACCGAGTACTGGTACGGCGTGCGCTCCCATTTCGTATACCAGTTCTCCGACCGCAACTACACCCACGCCCTCGGCGTAGCCACCCCTGACGTCAAGGACCCGACCGACGTAGACAGCAGAGGCTCTTTCACCGCCAACTGGACCGCCGTGCCCAAGGCCACAAGCTACACCGCCACCTGCTACGGATACACGCTCGCCACTGAAGACAATGACACCTACCCGCTGCTCGAGGAAGACTTCGACAAGGTAGACGCCGACGTCACCGAGGCCACAGATCCGTCAGACGCCGACCCGCTCGGCAACTCCGAGCAGACCGCACTCGACGACTATACCTCCCTGCCCGGATGGCTCGGCGTAGACAACACCCTCGTACAGGGCATGATCGGCGCTGAAGGCAACTACTACAACGTAGGCGGCGTCATCGCCACACCGGTACTCGACCTGACCCACGGCTCGACGGCCAAACTGACACTGAAACTCTACGGCGACGCCGGTGACCAGATCATCGTCTACGTCGACGGCACACGCTACGGAGTCACCATACCCGACGAGGGTGTCATCGACGCCACCTACACGCTGCCGGTCAAGGGCGAGCGCGGCCGCATCAACTTCTGGTCGGCCACCGACGCACCCTTCGTCCTCGACTACATCAAGCTGACACAGAGCGTCAAGAAGGGCGAGCAGGTACTCACCCAACTCGCTGCCGGCACGACCGAAGGCAACACATCTACATCATATACCTTCACCGGACTCGACGCCTATCCGTTCGACCTCTACGCCTACGACGTGGTCGCCCACTACAAGTACAGCGACTCTGAGATCGCCACCTCGCTCAAGTCTTCCGACCTGAAGATTGTCGACCTCAACGGCACCGCCACCGCCATCACCTCGCAGAAGACCACGGACGGCGTCAAGGAAGTAGCCCGCTACACCGCCGACGGCCGCCGGGTATCCGCTCCCGTCAAGGGCATCAACATCGTCAAGATGAGCGACGGCACCGCCAAGAAGGTCATCATAAAGTAGATGTAATGACGTATTCAGGAAAAGTGTACATATCATAGGAAAAGGAAGTAATGGTTTCCACCCGGCACACAATGCCGGAAAAAGACAAGAGACAAGCTCCGTGAGGAGTTTGTCTCTTTTTTCATTCCATATTTTCATTTCATATATACCGACGACCTCCCGGTCCGGGGACGGACATCATATAACGGCATCATTCCTCCATGCGCCACACCGAAAGGCAGAGGGCAAGCAGGGGCAGATAGTCCTTCATGCGGCTGCGCAGCGTCTCGATGACACGCTGACGGTAGCGCCCCACGGTCTTGACGCTCACACCAAGCGCCGCCGCCACCTCGGCCTGGTTGTCCGACCCGACAATCGTCCGCTCGAACACCGTGCGCTGCTCCTCCGTCATGGCGGCCACCGTCTGCGCAAGAAGGGTATACATCTCATCGAGGGTGTACACGCTGTCGGCCGACTCGGCATAGACGGGCACCGTGTCCTTCCGATGCTGCGCATAGCCGTCGACCAGGCTGCGGTGCGAGAGATAGTTGAAACAACCGTTGCGCACGCTCGTCCGGATATAGGACAGGAGCGCGCCGGCCTCTACCGGCACATCGCCGAAATGCCGCCACAACGACACGAACACCTCCTCCACGATATCCTCCCGCGCGCCGAGGTCGTCGACGTAGCGCTTGGCGAAGATGCAGAAGGGGGCATAATAGATGTCGTAGAGGCGGCAGAAGTCTATCCGTCCCTTTTCGTCAACAAACGATGTGTCCATAGTTTTTCACTGGCAACGTTCTTTCTTCGGTCGGTTTCTGCATGTCTTGGGCAGCAAAACGATATACAAAGGTAGTACGAAAAAGCCTAACAAGGCGTGAGGAAAAAATATTTTTCACTTTTTTCGCCTCCGGCTGTCCTTTTTTCCATCCCCGCCTGTATTATATATGTAGGGCAGCGGAAAAAGCCGCGCCCGCCACCGCACTATGGACAACTGCCACGACAATACCGACTCTCTGGACCGCAAGGCCCGCGCCCTCGCCGAAGACATCGCCGAGATGGAGGCCATCGACGCATCGGCCGCCTACCGGCGTGCCGCAACCGCCATCGGCCGCAACCGCCGCACGGCCTTCATCGGCCGGCTGACACGCTACGCGGCCATACTCACCCTTCCTCTGTTCATCGCGACGCTGGCACTGTCGTACCTGCTGATGCGCGGCGAGACCAACACGCGCACGGTGAGCGTCACGGCCGCCGCCGGATCGGTACTGCGCTACGAGCTGCCCGACCACTCGGTAGTCTGGCTCAATGCAGGCACGACGCTCACCCACCCCGCCACGTTCAGCCGTCCGCGGCGCGACGTGACGCTCGACGGAGAGGCCTACTTCGAGGTGGAAGCCGACTTGAATCGGCCCTTCTACGTGGGTACCCCCGGCGGCCTCACGGTCTACGTCTACGGCACACGGTTTGACGTATCGGCCTACAGCGACGACGAAACCGTGGAGACGGTGCTCGAGCGGGGTGCCGTCAACGTGATCACGCCCGAGAAGGAAGCCCTGAGCCTCAGTCCCGGCGAGCGCATACGCTACGACAAGCGCACCCGCACCTGCCGCCGGACGGCGGTCGATGTCTATGAGCACACGGCATGGAAAGACGGCAAACTGGTGTTCCGCGACGCTCCGCTCGATGAGATCTTCAAGCGGCTCGAACGCCACTTCAACGTAGACATCGTGCTCCGCAACCACAGCACGCGCATGCCCAACTACCGGGCCACCTTCCGCGACGAGACGATGCCGCAGATACTCGACTACTTTGCCAAGACCATACCGATGAAATGGGTGATTTCTGAGCCTCAGCAGCAGTCTGACGGTTCGTTCCCGCACAAGCGCATCACCATAGACCTCTACTGAGAGCCCCCAAGAAGACCAAGCCATAACCTGAAATACAATCACCGAAACCTAAAAAATCTGTTATCCCCATGCGACATCCTCCACCTACATACCCCTTCTGACGAAAAAGCGGACGGTCACCCAAGTGCCGCCCGCCACAGGCCCCGGCAAGGGCCTGACATATAAAGCATCTATTACTATAACCGCAAATGTATGAAAAAAAACGTCCATGCGACGCATTTTCCGGAAGAAAATGCGCAGGCTAACCATTTTTCCAAGACAAGGCACAGACGCACCCTCCCATTGCTGAGAACCGCCATGCTCGCCGCCGTCATCACCGCCGCAACGGCGGCACCGGCCCAAAACATACGCTCGGCCATACAGGCCAACAATGTCACCGTAGAACAGGTGCTCAACAGCATCGAGAAAAACTCCGACTACGTCTTCCTCTTCAGCGACAAGGGGGTCAAGAAAAACCGTATCGTCAGCGTCAAGACCCGCTCGACCCGCATCGCCGACATTCTCGACGAGATCTTCCGCGGCACCGGCACGACCTACCAGATCGTAGACAAGCAGATCATCCTCTCCGCCGGCAAGGGCCGCACACCGCGCCACACCGCCACGCCCGCCGCTCCGAAAAGCAAGAAGACCGTGCGCGGACAGGTGACCGACGAGAAGGGCGAACCGGTCATCGGCGCCACCGTGCGCATAAAGGGCACCAATGAGGTCACAGTGACCGACATCGACGGCAACTTCCAGATTGCCGCCGAAGACGGCAGCAAGCTCGAAGTGTCGTACCTCGGCTACCAGCCCAAAACGGTCAGCGCCGACAAGGACAATGTCAAGGTCAGCATGACACAGGACGAGAAGACCCTCAGCGAGGTCGTCGTCACCGCTCTCGGCATCAAGAAGGAGACAAAGGCGCTCACCTACAACGTGCAGCAGGTGACCGGATCGGACATCACGGGCGTCAAGGACGCCAACTTCATGAACGCCCTGGCCGGCAAGGTGGCCGGCGTCAACATCAACGCATCGTCTGCCGGTATCGGCGGCGGCGTGAAGGTCGTCATGCGCGGCGCCAAGTCGATCTCCAACAACAACAATGCGCTCTACGTCATCGACGGCATACCGATGCCCAGTCTGCAGGGCACGCAGCCTACCGACTTCTACGCCGGCATGGGACAGTCGGGCGACGGTGCCTCGATGATCAATCCCGAAGACATCGAGTCGATGTCGGTGCTCAGCGGTGCAGCCGCTTCTGCCCTCTACGGCAGCGATGCGCAGAACGGCGTCATCATGATCAAGACCAAGCGGGGCAAGGAAGGACGCACCAGCGTCACCTACGCCAACAACACGAGCTTCTTCTCGCCCTTTGTCACGCCCGAGTTCCAGAACACCTACGGCGCAGCCACCGGAGAATTTTCCAGCTGGGGCACCAAGCTCGCCACGCCCAGCACCTACGACCCCATGGACTTCTTCCGCACGGGATACAACGTGGGCAACTCCGTCAGCCTCTCCACCGGCACGGCCCACAACCAGACGTTCCTGTCGCTCGCATCGACCAACGCCGAAGGCCTCGTGCCCAACAACACCCTCGACCGCTACAATATCGCCATACGCAACACCAGCGACCTCTTCGGCGACAAGGTGCACCTCGACCTCAGCGCCATGTACATGAACATCAGCGAGAACAACATGGTGTCGGAAGGACAGTACATGAACCCCATCGTGCCGGTCTACCTCCTCTCGCCGAGCTACAGCCTTGACACCTACCAGATGTACGAGATCTACAACGCCTCGCGCAACTTCAAGACGCAGTTCTGGCCCTGGGGCACCGAGCAGATCGGCATGCAGAACCCCTACTGGATCATCAACCGCGACAACCTCTCCAACCACAAAAACCGCTTCATCGTCAGCGGCGGTCTCTCCTGGGACATCGCCAAGGGCATCAGCGTCGCCACGCGCGCCAAGATAGACTACACCTCCGGACTCTACGAGAAGAAATACTCGGCCTCGACCGACGGCGTCTTTGCCGGGAAATACGGCTACTACCAAAAGAACGACGAGACCACCCGGCAGATCTACGGCGACGTGATGGTCAACATCGACAAGTACTTCGGCGACTTCTCGCTCACCGCAGCTGCCGGAGCAAGCATACAGGACATCGACTACAAATACTACTCCGTAGGCGGCGACCTCAACTCCGTGGCCAACAAGTTTGCCTTCAGCAACCTCAACGTCTCGAGCCTGCAGCCCACCGGCACGCTCTACCACGACCAGGTGCAGTCTATATTCGCCACCGCACAGCTCGGATGGAAGAGCCGCCTCTACCTCGACCTCACCGGACGCACCGACTGGGCATCGGCCCTCGCCGGCACAAACACTTCGGCCGTGGCCTATCCGTCGGTCGGACTGACGGCCATCCTCACCGACCTCATACCGGGACTGAAGTCGGACGTACTGTCCTTCCTCAAGGTCAGAGGATCCTACAGTGAGGTGGGCAACGCGCCCAAGCGCCACATACCCAACCAGACCTACCCCTTCGCCTCGGGCACGCCGTCGACATCGACCACCTATCCCAACAACGACATCAAGCCCGAGCGCACCAAGGCATGGGAGGTAGGCATGGAGACACACCTGTGGCGCAACAAGGTCAACCTCAACGTGTCGCTCTACAAGACCTCCACCTACAACCAGCTCTTCAACCCGACGCTGCCCAGCACCTCCGGCTACAGTTCGATATACATCAACGGCGGACAGATCGACAACAAGGGCATCGAGCTTTCGCTCACGCTCAACCAGCCCCTCGGACCGGTAGACTGGTCGTCGACGTTCACCTACACGATCAACCGCAACAAGGTCGTCAAGCTCCTCAAGCCCACCACGCTCGCCAACGGTCTCACCATAGAGCAGGACCATCTGGACCTTGTCAATCTGAAGAATGTCAAGTCGATGCTCACCGAGGGCGGATCGATGGGCGACCTCTACGTCACCTGCCTCTCCACCGACGAGAAAGGATTCATCTACGTAGACTACCAGACCAATGAGGTGAAGCGCGACGAGACCGCCGGTCCCTACGGCGACGGCTACATCTACGCCGGCAACTCCGCCCCGAAGTACACCATGGGCTGGCGCAACTCCTTCTCGTGGAAGGGCATCACGCTCGGCTTCCTCGTCAACGCGCGCATCGGCGGCGTGGGCGTGTCGCTCACCCAAGGTCTCATGGACAAGTACGGCGTGTCACGCACCACGGCCGAAGCCCGCGACGCCGGACACGTCACCGTCAATGGCGGACCGGTCGCTGCCGTACAGAAGTACTACCAGTATGTGGGCGTAAACTCGGGCGCCAACTACGTATACGACGCCACCAACGTGCGCCTGGCCGAACTCACGCTCGGCTACGACGTGCCCGTCAACCGCTGGGTATCGTGGATCAAGGGTCTCAACCTCTCCCTCACCGCCCGCAACCTGCTCATGTTCTACTGCAAGTCGCCCTTCGACCCCGAGCTCACCGCCAGCACCGGCACCGGATTCGACGGCATGGACTACTTCATGCAGCCCAGCATGCGGCAAATGGGATTCTCCGTCAGAATAAACTTCTAAGGCGAGTTCTAAAGATACGTCTTTGACGGATTTTTGAATTTCAGCCGAACATATTAAGACACTACACGATGAAAAAATCAGCACACATATACCTGCTCGCCTTCCTCACGATGATGGAATGCGCGATGCTCTGCTCCTGCACCGACGAGTTCGCCAAATGGAACACCAACCCCAACGAGGCCACCCCGGAAGACATGGAACACGACAACCTCAAGACCGGCGCCTACTTCGCACAGATGGAGCGCAGCGTCTTCATCGTCGGCGAAAACCTCGGCGGACGCTACCAGCAGGACCAGGCCCTCGAGGGCGACCTCTTCGCCTCCTACTTCGCCACCTCCACCAGCTGGGGAAGCACGGCCTACCACAACGACCACTACGCCCTCTACTCCGAATGGTACAACTACCCCTTCAACGACGCCTACGAGCGCATCATGCAGCCCTGGAAGCAGATACACGACGCCACCGACGCCACCTCGCCGGCACGCGCCATGGCCACCGTCATCAAGGTGTTCGGCATGAGCCGCATCACCGACATGTACGGACCGATACCCTACAGCAAGTTCGGCCAAGACATACACGTGGCCTACGATGCCCAGCAGGACATCTACCGCCGGTTCTTCGCCGAGCTCGACTCGGCCGTCACCACCCTCACCGAATATGCCGACAACAACACCGACCCGTACCTCGGCGACTACGACAACATATACCAGGGCAACGTGCAGAAATGGGTGAAGTTCGCCAACACCGTCCGTCTGCGCCTGGCCATGCGCGTATCCAATGTCGACGAGGCGACCGCCAAGGCACAGGCACAGGCCGCCATCAGCAACAAGTACGGACTGATGGCCAGCGCCTCTGACGACGCCATACTCCACCAGAGCTCCACGCTTGTCTTCAAGCATCCGCTGTGGGAGATCGGCACCAGTTGGGACGACGAGCACATGAGCGCCACCATGGACTGCTACCTCAACGGCTACGCCGACCCGCGCATGGCCGTCTACTTCCAGCCCGCCACCGCCACGGGCGAATACCGGGGTGTGCGCAACGGCATGCCGCGCCTGCAGAAGACGACCTACCAGACCAACACGTCGCGCCCCAACTTCTCGCAGAACTCCGACATGAACTGGATGAGGGCCGCCGAAGCCTACTTCCTCATGGCCGAAGCCCGCATGAGATGGAACCTCGGCACGATGACCGCCCGCCAATACTATGAGGAAGGCATACGGGCGTCCTTCGCCTCCTGCGGTCTCTCCGGCGCCGACACCTACCTTGCCGGCACGGCCCTGCCGCTCTCCAGATACACCGACCCCGCCAACGGACGCGAGACCGACGTCACCGGCATGCTCTCGATGCTGCCCGTGGCCTGGGACGAGACGGCCCCCGACGAGACCAATCTCGAGCGCATCATGCTCCAGAAGTGGATCGCCCTCTACCCCGACGGACAGGAGGCATGGAGCGAGATGCGGCGCACCGGCAAGCCCGGACACGTGCTCATCTACTCCTACCAGTACCAAAGCGAAGTGGCCGACGGCGAGCTCATCAGCCGTCTGAAGTACCCCACCACCGAATACTCCAACAACGGACAGAACACACAGGACGCTCTCCGTCTGCTCGGGGGCAAGGACGCCGCCGGCACCCGCCTCTGGTGGGACGTGAAGCGGTGAGCATGTACAGGCCCGTCCCATACATTATATATAAGAGAAAATATATAAGAGAAAAACGCTATGAAAAAGATAAAATATCTCCTCGCCGCCCTCGTCCTTGTCACCCTGGCGGCCGCCTGCGACACCGATGTCGAAAACAAGGTGATACAAAACCCCAAGACCTACAGCGAACAATACTACAAAAACCTGCGCGACTACAAGAAGTCCGACCACGAGATCTCCTTCATGTGGTTTGCCCAGTGGAGCGCACAAAACTCCATGG
Source organism: bacterium (assembly GCA_963637655.1). Taxonomy (GTDB): domain Bacteria; phylum Bacteroidota; class Bacteroidia; order Bacteroidales; family Bacteroidaceae; genus Prevotella. The sequence goes on from CAVHOL010000011.1 coordinate 20,309, forward strand.
CCGTGCGCTTCAACGGTCTGCCCGACTCGCTCGACATCGTGTCTATATGGGGCGGTGGCATACCGCCCAAAGAGAACACCCAGCTCTGGGAGGACCTGCGCTTCACCCAGCAGAAGAAGGGCACCAAGATGCTCTACGTGGCCATCGTGCGCCTCGGCGCCGAGGACGACTCGCACGACTTCAAGAAGGTGCTCAACGAGGCCCTCGCCATGCCCGAGGGCGAAGAGCGCGAAGCCAAGATACACCAGGCCATCGAGATGTACGCCCTGTACTACGTCGACCAGGTGTTCGAGAACGACCTCGACGGCTTCGACGCCGACTACGAGCCTGAGGGCGACATGCTCGACGGCGAGTACTTTGTACACTTCATGAAGACCCTCGGCCTCTACATGGGCCCCAACCCTGACCAGACCAAGGAGGAGCGCCTCGCCCTCATCCGCGCCCGCTACGGCAGCGAGCACAACGACACCGACAAGCTGCTCTGCGTAGACGGCAGCTCCAACACGGGCGTCGAACCCTACGTCGACTACTACCTCATACAGAACTACGGCGGCGGATCGCCCTACGAGATGCGCGGATGGCCCGCCAAGAAATGCGTGTGGTGCGTCAACTGGGGCGACAACTGGAACACCAGCGGCGACCAGCTCTACACGCAGGCCCGCTGGGAACCCTCCACGGGACGCAAAGGCGGATTCGGCGCCTTCTACGGACAGCGCGACTACTTCATACACAAGTACAACCCCGAACCCTGGTACCGCTTCCGGCAGTGCATACAGATACAGAACCCGGCCGTGCAGTGACGGTCACGCCATCTGACAAAGCCTATTTTTAGAACTACTTTTCACAGCAAAAACATGACAATGAAAAAATATCTGGTCCTCGTCTTCACCGCAGCGCTCGCACTCACGGGCTGCAAGGACGAACCGTCGTACGGCGACGCCGTATTCATGACGGGCACGCTCAACACCAACACCATGCGCTTCGCCGTCGAAGGCGAGTCGTCGCTCGGCATCACCGTATCGTCGAGCGCCAAGGCCGACGGCGACGTGCGCATAGACCTCGCCGCCGCTCCCGAACTGCTTGAGGCCTACAACAAGGAGAACAACACCAAGTATGTCGCTCCTCCCACCGGCAGCTACTCCCTCGACGCCGACCACGTGACGATAGAGACGGGCAAGGCCGTCTCCACCCAACTGCGCCTCGCCGCCGACGGCGAAAAGCTGCGCGAGGGCGAGAGCTACTGTCTGCCTGTCACCATCACCAAGGTGGAGAACGGCGGACTGCGCATCATCGAGTCTTCTCGCACGGCCTTCATCGTCTTCTCCAAGGTCATCCGCACACAGGTGGCCGAGATGAAGGGCGGAGCATGGTTTGACATTCCTTCCTTCAAGGGCGAAAGCAGTCCCGTGTACGCCCTCGACCAGCTCACCCTCGAGGTCAAGGTGCGTCCCTCCGCCCTCACGCCCGAGATCGCCGAGCGCTACATCAACCCCATACTCGGCTCGCACGAGAGTCTGCTGCTGCGCTTCGGCGACGGTTCCAATATACCGTCCAATAAGCTCAACTTCGCCAAGGTGTCGATCGGCACCAACTACCATCCTGACAACAAGCCCCACTACGAGAGCACGTTCGAGCAGACCTTCGAGAACGACAACTGGTACCACGTGGCCGTGGTCTACGACGGCACCAAGGTGAGGTTCTACCTCAACGGCGAACTGCAGATCGAGAAGAGTACCACGGGCGGACAGATCAACCTCGCCATGTCGTACGGCGGACACGGATGGGACGACACCTTCGCCATCGGACGCAGCTACGGCAGCCACTGGACCTTCAAGGGCTGCGTGAGCGAGTGCCGCGTATGGAACGTGGCCCGCTCGGCCGCCGACCTGCAGAGCAGCATCTGCTACGTAGACCCGACCACCGACGGACTCGTCGCCTACTGGCGCTTCAACGGCGAACTGCAGGACGACGCTTCGGTGCTCGACGAGACCGGACACGGACACAACGCCGTACCCACCGGCAACATCACCTGGCCCGACAACCAGCGCTGCCCCTTCTGAGGGTGACGGCGCACGGTTGCGCAACTGACTACTAATCAAAAAAAGATCTGACAAATATGAAATACAGACATATCATCCCCTCCTTCGCACTGGCCCTGGCCGTCCTCCCCGCGCTGACGGGCTGCAGCGAAGACACCAAGTATGATGTCGACGGCACCAACGACAACCTCGTCTACATCGCTCCGCGATACGTCGACAATCCCGTCGTCTGCGAAGTGATGACCACTCCGGCCGGCGTATTCGGCCGCGTGGCCGCCAGCCTCGACATCAAGCGGCAGTATCCGTCGGCCGACAGCGTGCGCGTGACGGCCAAGGCCGTCGCCGACGCCGCCCTCGTCGAGGAGTACAACAAGGCGCACGCCACCGCCTACCGCCTGCCATCGGCCGACATTCTGCAGGCCATGCACGTCACCCCGTCGGGCGTGGGCAGCGGCAAGAGCGTGTCGTCGGCACCCCTTACGATAGTACTCGACGAGAAACGTCTTGACGCCTTCCGCGCCGCCGAGGGCGACACCCTGCCCTACATCATCCCCGTGAGCCTCGTGCTCGAAGGCGCCGACGGCAAGGGCGGCGACCGTCCCTACAAGTTGAGCACCCGCTACAACACCGCCTACATCACCGTCAAGACCTCCAAAGCCGACTACCTCACGTCCATCGTCGGCAACAACGTCATCGCCAGCAACATCATCAAGACACCCGCCGGCGTATACGGCGGTATATCGGCCTCGGTGAAGATACAGAACCTCATCGCCGTGACGGGCGACATGCGGGGCACGCTCGAGCCCGACAACAGTCTCGTGGCCGAATACAATAGCACGCACGGCACGTCCTACGCACCGCCGCCCGGCAACGTGCTCTCCGCCCTCACCGTCACGCCCGCCGTCATCCGCGAGGGCGAGACCGAGAGCGAAGAAGGCATCCGCGTGAGCGCGCCTGACGACGTGGCGCAGCAGCTCGAAGGCGCCTACCTGCTGCCGCTCCGTCTGAAAACCACCTTTGCCAACGGTGCCAAGATCGACGAGGACGACATCGTGTACATCACCGTCGAGACCAAGTCGCAGCTCATCAACGACGATGCCAAGACCATCCCCGGCACGCTCGCCGACATCAGCGGCGCTACGGTCATAGCCGCCGACAACCTCGACCCGGACGGCTTCTCCGGCCTCTTCTCCGGCGGATGGGACGCCATGTGGCCCTTCCTCGAGCAGAAAGACAACGCCTCCTTCACCGTCGACCTGGGCGGGGAGAAGACGCTCACGGCCTTCTACTCGATGACCTACGGATCAAGTGACACGGAGATGCTGTTCAGCACGGACAATAAGACCTGGACCTCGGCCGGCAACACCAGCGGACACAAGTCCACCTACGACAGCAACTACAACCGCGGCTACGTGCTCTACGGAGGCTTGAAGTGCCGCTACGTCAGATTCCAGTACACGCTCGACACCACCAACTGGGCATGGAACTACGGCTACGCCGGCATATGGCAGGTCAACCTGTGGTTTGACTGAGATTCTGTCACCAAGTGACTGTAAAAAAGGAATTTGGTAAATAAATAATGTTTTTCCGTCCGCAGGGCGGCCGTCGGGATGGCGGCCGCCCTGTTTTGCTTTCACCGTTGCGCATACGGATACAAAATAAATGCGTTAACAAAACATAAATCACTGTAGGCAAGAGAAACGCTTCACATTATTTTACTTATATTTGCAACGTGAAAGACTGCATAGGCGGTTGCCGGCGAACCGGCCCGCCCGCAACATTCCCCCCGACGAAAACCCGGTGATGCGAAACGCCTGAACGACAATACCAAGAAACGATATTCTACACTGTCACTCCGCCATCACGACTTGAAGAAAGCCAGACCTCGACGGACTGTCACCCCCAATGACGCTCCACTCACTCACTGCTGAAAAGTAGGCAGAAATGCCCCGACCAGACGCTATTCCTTTGTCATTTTCAATACCAAACCTATAATATGACCAACTTTACCCAAAAACGCCTCATCCTTGCCGCAGGACTTACCCTCTGCGTCATGGGAGCAAGCGCACAGCAGCTGCGCGAAGGATACATCGATCCCGGATCGAACGTCGGGAGCGAAATGTTCCACAAGCTCGTTACCAACTGGACTCCCGGAACACCTATTTCCGAAGACGACAACTTCTACATCTCACGCGTACGCCCGCACTACAGATTCCGTAATGCCGCTACGCAAGTACGCACATCCCTCACAGCCGAAAACGACAAGAAGCTCCTGGCCTGGATACCCGTCGGCGAAAGCGACTACAACGCCCTGCCCAACGGTGTGTTCGACTCAGAAGTATTCTCCATGTGGTCATACGTCACCCACTACGGCGACTGGACAGCCGGACTCGGCCGCATACCAGCAGCCTTCCTCGACGTGGCCCACAAGAACGGCGTAGCCGTGTCGGGTGTGGCCAGCATCCCCAACGCCACGCTCTCGGGCAACTGGAAGACAATGATCCAGAACCTCGGCACGACCGTCGACGTAGACAAGGCCGCCAAGTTCCTCCACTACTACGGCATCAACGGTCTGGGCTACAACTCCGAGTTCTCTGACTGGACGGGCGCCGTAGAAGACCTCCGCGACTTCCACGCCGACCTCGTCAGCAAGATGAAGGACATCGACCCGCTCTTCGAAAACGTATGGTACGACGGTACCAACGACAACGGAAACATCACCTTCGACCGCGGACTCGGCTCACACAACGAGGAGACCTTCGGCGACAGCGACAACAAGCGCACGTCGCTCTTCTTCAACTACAACTGGAACTACATCGACCGCGCCGGATCGGTAAGCAAGGCCGAAGAGCTGGGCCGCGACCCGCTCGACCTCTACTGCGGCGTCAACATGCAGGGCGGCGAGCCCAAGGGCACGTCCTGGACACTGCTGCCCGACGTACGCCTCTCCATCGGTCTCTGGGGCGCACACTCCAACAATATGTTCTGGGAAAGCCGCGGCGAGAAGGGATCTTCCGCCGACGCCAAGCAGAACGCCTACCTCCAGCGCACCGAACGCTACTTCACCGGCGGCACACGCAACCCGGCCAACTGCCCCTCCATCGTCAACCGCCACGCCTACAATGCCGACAACTATTCATGGCACGGCATGTCTTCCTTCATGACCGCACGCTCCTCACTGAGCTGGGATCTGGCCGAAGAACCGTTCATCACCAACTTCAACCTCGGCAACGGCAAGTACTTCAACCTCGACGGCAAACGCCAGAACAGCAACCCGTGGTACAACGTCGGCATGCAGGACTACCTGCCCACATGGCGCTGGTGGTTTGCAAGCAAACTGCTCGGCAACGCCGCCACTGACGTGCCCGCCACCGGACTCGACGCCAACTTCACATGGGACGATGCCTACTTCGGCGGTTCCACCATACGCATCTCCGGCACCACAGCCGACGAATACCTGCACCTCTTCAAGACGGAGTACGGTCTGAAGAAGGGCGACATCGTCACCTTCAAGTACAAGCTGGCCGCCGGTACATCCGACATCGACCTCGTATTCTCCGCCAAGGGCAGCGAGGCTTCAGCCACCAACTACACCGTACAGACCACATCGCAGAAGGCCGACGACGAGGAGTGGCTCACCAAGACCTTCACCATAGGCTCTGACTTCGACGGCAAGGATCTCGCCCTCGTGGCCCTCCACTTCAAGAACGCCACCAACCTCAGCCTCTACCTCGGCGAGTTCTCCATCGTGCGCGGCACATCGGCCACACCCGCAGCGCCCGTCATCACCTCGGGCAAGATGCTCTACAACAGCTACGCCGGCATGGACGCCAAGCTCATCTGGAACATGGCCAACGACAAGGCCGCCGGAGAGCCCTGCTACAACATCGACGTCAAGACCTCCTACTTCAAGCTCTACGCACAGGAGGAAGGACAGGAGCCCATGCTCATCGGCACGACCACATCCTGGGCCGGCATGTACTTCTCCATCCCCGTCAAGGACATGAACGGCAACGTGCGCCTCGGCGTGTCTGCCGTGGCCCTCGACCACAAGTCGGAGTCCGAGATTTCCTGGACTGACTACATGGCACCCACTTCCTACGTATACAGCGACGACATCGAGATCGACAAGACCACCATCAAGCCCAACGAGAAATTCACCATGGGCTACGTCGACAGCGAGCACGAGGCCGGCACATGGACCCTCGTCGACGCCGACAACAAGGAAGTGTACACCGGATCGGGCAAGAGCGTGACCGTAGAAAACGGCATCACCGCCATCGGCAGCTACACCCTGCGCCTGACCGGAAAGGTCAACGGCGAGACCACCACACGCGAGTATCCCGCCTACGTACAGATCACCGACAACAGCGTCGGCGCCCTGCCCGAGATCTACACGCTCACAGCCAACGACACCGACAAGCCCATCAGCATCAAGGTAGGCGACAAGGTGACCATGAAGTACACCGGACGCGACGCCGACGGTGCCGGATCACAGGGTATCGACCTCTCCGAGAAGCGCTTCGGAGCCAAGTGTGCCGACCTCGACCTGGTAGGCGCCAAATCGTTCTCCGTAGCCTTCTGGCTCAAGATCAACAAGCTCGCCGACGGCGAGACCCAGCTCTTCTCCGTAGCCAACAAGCTCGACTCCTGGCCAAAGACCGACTGGGGATGGATCTGGAGCAACATCGCTGCCGACGGATCGATGGGCAGCTTCACATGGCGCGGCACCGACCTCACCTCCAACAACGAGATACGCTACCGCTACGGCAACACCAAGCTGCCTATCGGCACATGGGTACACATCTGCTACACCTTCGACTACAACTCCGACGGCGCCCTGCGCGGTGAATTCTACGTCAACGGCAAGAAGCAGGAGCGCACAGGATGGAACCGTGCGACCAACGGCGACACCTACTACACCACCGATCCCGGCTACCAGTCCAACCCGTACAACATCACCAGCGGACAGGTACTCGCAGTGGGCGGCGACGCCTTCGGACGCAGCGGTATCGACGGCGCACTCGACAACCTGCAGGTATGGGGCAAGGCCCTCACCGAGGAGGAAGTGCAGGCCACGATGGGCTCGTTCGACACAGCCAACCTGCCGTCTGACCTCGTTGCCCTCTGGGACACCGAGACCATGGCCGACGACGACTACACCTTCCCCGCAGTAGGCAGCAAGGCCGGCGTACAGGCCGGAGCACACTCCTACGAGGCTTCCGGCAACGAGGGCCAGGGCCAGTTCGCATGGATTGCACCGAAGTACACCTCCGGATGTCCGTTCATCGCAGGCACCTCCTACAAGGTAGAGACCACCCCGTCGTGGAGCGCACCCAAGGCCGACCTCATCTCGGCATCGGGCAACAGCACCTCCGGACAGGCCGTGCTCTCCTATGAGAAGGAAGGCGTACGCAACGTGACCCTCACCCTGAGCAACTCGCTCGGCAAGGCACAGCGCACCTACACCGCCATCACCATCGGCACCGCCACCGGCATCGAGAGCGTGAAGGCCGACGACGTGAAGGCCTACACCGTAGGCGAAGACGTACTCGTAGAGTTCGCAGCCGACGGCAAGTACACCGTCAGCGTCTACTCCGTAGGCGGACAGGCACAGGCCACCGAGACAGCCGACATCACCGCCGGCGGCAACATGCAGATACATCTCTCCGCACCAGGCACCTACGTACTGTCTGTCAAGAAAGACGGCAAGGTGGTACGCACCCTGAAACTGATGAGAAAATGACGCTTTGATAGAGTAATGCAGGCGGCAGACCTTGTCCCGACAGCACCCATGTCTGCCAGCGCAGGGCTGCCGCTGCCTACTTTACACCAGCATACCTTTTACTCCATAGAGATACTTCCTAAACCTAAACCACAAAAAACATGAGAAAGAGAATTACCCTTCTCGCCTCGGCACTGCTCTGTGCATCCCTCGGATTTGCGCAGCGCACACCGACCCACCCGCTCGACATCCAGGACACGGGTTTTGACAACGTGCTCAACCTGATCGGCACATGGTCGCCCGGCGCACTGCCCCCCAACGTGTCGGCCATCGACAACGAGTTTTATATCTCCCGCCAGCGCCCGATGCCCCGCATCACCGAAGGCGACTATACCGCCGTGCCGGGCGTTGACCCCGAGCGCAAGATGTGTCTGTGGGTACCGCTCGACGACCCCACCTCCACATGGAAGGCCCTTCCCCGCTACTGCTTCGAGGGCGACAACTTCAGCCTCTGGTCATACGTCAACATCCACGGCAACTGGACCGCACCCTGGTTCCGCGTCACCGCCGGACTCTCCGACGTGGCCCACAAGAACGGCGTCAAGGTAGGCTGCGTGCTGTCCATACCATGGGCACAGACCGTATACCTCGACGGTACCGACACCTACTCCAAGATCTTCACCAAGCTCACCAAGCGCGACAGTGAGGACAACTTCATGTACCTCGACAACTTCATCAAGTTCCTGCGCTACTACGGCATCGACGGCATCGGCGTCAACTCCGAGTTCTCCTCCGACTACGACACCATGTCAGAGCTGCAGGAATTCTTCGCACAGTGCCACAAGAAAGCCAAGGAGCTGGGCTGGGAATTCCAGCTGCACTGGTATGACGGCACGAGCGACAACGGCGGCATCACCTTCGACCGCGGTCTCGGCTCGCACAACAAGGGCATGTTCGGTACCGGCGACAACATCGTCACCGACATGATGTTCGCCAACTACAACTGGTACTCCGGCACACTCGCCAGCACCGTCACCTACGCCGAGCAGCTCGGCCGCAGCAGCTACGACTACTATGCCGGCTTCGACATCCAGGGCCGCGCACTGAAGAACACCAACTGGTCGGCTCTCGATGACAACAAGATATCCATCGGCTTCTGGGGCGCTCACTCGCAGAGCCTCATCCACCAGAGCGCTACCGACGACGGTACGTCTGACGTGGCCATCCAGCAGGCTTACCTCCGCAAGCAGGAGATGATCTTCAGCGGCGGCAACCGCAACCCGGCCAACCAGCCCCCGCTCAACTCGCTCTGCGACCTGGGCAACGCCAGCCTCACCAAGTTCCACGGCCTGGCCCGATTCCTCTCGGCCAAGTCTACCATCCAGAGCGTGCCGTTCGTATCGCGCTTCAACCTCGGCAACGGACTCAAGTTCCGCAGCGAGGGCAACGTCACCTTCGACCACAAGTGGCACAACATCGCCACACAGGACATCCTGCCCACATGGCGCTGGTGGATCGTCGACGGCACCGAAAGCGCCACCAACGGCGGCCTCGTCAGTGCAGACCTTACCTGGGACGACGCCTACTTCGGCGGCTCCTGCCTCCGTCTGAGCGGCGCCACCACCCTCTCCCGCGTAAAGCTCTTCAAGACCATGGTCACCACGGAGCCTACCTACAACATCTCCGTGACCTATAAGATGAACAACGAGCTGGCCACCCACGCCAAACTGTTTGTCGCCCTCAAGGACGGCCTCACCGACTACAAGGAGATCGCCATCCCCGCAGCGCCCAAGTTCGGCGAGTGGACCACCTTCACCGCTTCGCTCTCAGAGCTCGGTCTGAAGTCCGGCGACGAGATTGCCATGATCGGCGTCACCGTAGACAACACCGCCAAGGACTACAACATGCTCATCGGCGAGATCGCCCTGCGCAACCCCGCACAGCAGTTCAACACCGTGACACCCACCATCCAGCAGGTACAGATTCTCCGCGGAAAGGGCAGCACGGTAGACTTCAAGATACGCTACGCCAGCAAGGACCAGACCGGTCTTGAGGTGCCCACCTACAACGACGAGGTAGACACCTGGTACTACGAGATCATGATGCAGCAGGAGAACAAGCCCTCGCAGCTGCTCACCGCCACCACTTCATGGGCCGCCTACGTCATCGACGCTCCCATCGCAAGCGGATACGAGGGACGCCGTGCCCGCTTCGGCGTGCGCGCCGTGTCACCCGACGGCCAGCAGAAGTCCGACATCGCCTGGAGCGAATACCAGGACATCCCCTATGACACGCCTTCTTCTGAGGTAGTCATCGACCGCCAGGTAGTGAAGCCCAACGAGACCTTCACCGTAAGCCTCGAAGACGAGATGGCCGACGCCGCCCAGGAGTGGAAGATCGTCAACGCCCAGACCGGCGCCGAGTGCTACTCGACCACCAACGTGAAGTCCTTCACGACCTCTCTGCCCGAGCTCGGCGTATACGACATCGTCATGACCGACGCCACCGGTGCCACCTCTACGCTCCGCGGCAAGATCCACGTCACCTCCGAGGCTACCGGATCGGTACCTGCCATCAACAGCTTCTCGGTAGACAAGGACAAGGCCAAGACCGGCGAGAACGTCACCTACAAGTACGACTGCCGCTCAGGCGAAGGCACTGTATCGCGCGCCGTTGCCATCAGCGACCCGAACATGCTCATGATACCCGCCGAGGTACAGACCGGCAAGGTATTCTCCTACGCTCTCTGGGTGAAGGCCAGCAGCTACGCCCACGACAAGCAGGGTACCAACCTCATCAGCAAGAACACCATCGCCGACTCATGGCCCCACAACAACTGGGGTGACCTCTGGGTACAGATCCGTCCCGAGTGGACCGGAAAGGCCAAGCACGCCGCCAACGAGGTGTCCTTCAACACCTTCGGATGGACCGAGCACGACAACCCCAACGAGAGCATGATGTCTACCGGCTACAGCCTCAACCCGGGCCTGTGGAACCATATCGTCGTCACACAGGACGCCAGCAAGAAGCAGACCATGTACTTCAACGGCAAGAAGGTGGCCGAGACCACATTCGCCGCTTCCTCACGCCGTGAGAACTCCAGCGACAGCCGCATCAAGACCGACGTTGCAGCCAACATCTTCATCGGCGGCGGCGGTGTCTACAAGGCCGGATTCAACGGATGGGTAGACGAGATCCAGATCTGGGACAAGGCCCTCTCCGAGTCTGAAGTGCTCGAGTGCATGAACGGCTACGACACCAACAACGTGCCCGACGGTCTCCAGGGCTACTACACCTTCGAGAGCTACAACGCAGCCGACTCTACCTTCGCCAACTACGGACACGCAGGCGCATCCTACGTAGCCAAGATGGTACGTACCGTAGACGCCGGCGGCGAGAAGACCACCGAGGCCTCCTACCAGAAACAGAGCGCCGACAACGACGCCACGGGCTATCCCGGCGTCACCGGTTCGCTCGAGGTGAAGACCACCCGCAAGCTCACCGTCAACGGTGCACGCATCTCTACCGAGGACGACAAGGCAGCCGTCGTGACCTACGCACAGCCCGGCATCTACGACGCTACGCTGACCCTCACCAACGCATGGGGCGAAGCCGAGCGCACGCTCACCGAGGCCGTCGAGATCACCGGCGAGGCTACCGCCATCGACGAGGTGAACGGCGAGACAGAGTTCTCCGTATTCCCCAACCCGTTTGTAGAGAGCGTCAACTTCCGCTTTGCCGAGCAAGGCGCATACGTTGTCAACGTGCTCGCCGCCAACGGCACCCTGCTCCAGAGCAACGGTTTCCACGCCGACGCCGGACAGACCGTCAACGTGACCGTCACCGCTCCCGAAGGCCTCTACCTCGTACAGGTACTCAAGGATGGCAAGGTATACAAGACCGTCAAGGTAGTCAAGAAATAACGACAACAGTGTTCTATCCTTTGCAACCATAGACCATCTATATCAATAGCCCATTCAAACGGACGTGACCGGTACGAAGCGCACACTTAGCCCCGGCCACGTCTTCTTGAATTTTGAAAAACAAATACATACAATCATAAACAACATGAACAAATACTCAAAAGAAAGAGGACGGGCGCTTGCCAAGGCCGCCATGGTCTTACTCGCAGCAGGCGTGCCCATGCAGTACGCCGCCGCAGCAGGCAATGCCACGCCCAGCGCCCTCACCCAGCAGCAAGGCACACTCGTGCAGGGTTCTGTCACTGACGAACACGGCGAACCGCTCATCGGCGTCAGCGTCACCATCGAAGGCGTAAAAGGCGCCGGTGTCGTGACCAACATCGACGGACAGTACAAGCTCACCGTACCCGGCAAGAACGCCACGCTCGTGTTCTCCTACATCGGCTACACATCGCAGAAGGTGTCTACCGGCGGACGCAGCACCGTCGACGTAGTGCTCAAGGAAGAGAACTCCATGCTCAAGGAGGTCGTCGTGACCGCCATGGGTATCAAGCGCAAGGAGACCTCACTGACCTACTCCACCCAGCAGGTGAAGGCTTCCGACCTCAACCGCGTACAGGACCCCAACGTGGCCAACTCGCTCGAAGGCAAGATCTCAGGCGTGACCATCACCCCGAGTGCCGGAGGTGCCGGCGGTTCGTCGAAGATCCTTCTCCGCGGCAACAAGTCCATCATGGGTAAGAGCACCCCGCTCATCGTCGTCGACGGTGTGCCCATGAGCAACAGCACCCGCGGCGAGGTAGGCAGCGGCTCCATGCTCGCTGTCGGCGCATCAGAAGGCGGCGACGCCCTCTCCATGCTCAACCCCGACGACATCGAGTCGATCAACGTGCTGAAGGGTGCCAACGCCGCAGCCCTCTACGGTTCTGAGGCCGCCAACGGTGTCCTCATGATCACCACCAAGAAGGGACGCGAAGGCAAGCTGGCTGTCAACTACAGCTCCAACATCACCTTCGACACCCCCCTCACCACACCCAAGATACAGAACGTCTACGGAGCAGCCGTCGACGACAACGCCCACACCATCGGCATCTACAGCTGGGGCGGCAAGCTGGCTGACCGCTCTTCGAGCAACCTGCTCCTCGACGTGACGATGGGACAGGAGAAGTTCAACGGACAGACCAACACCGTACACCTCCGCAACTCCGCCAAGAACGACCTCGACGACTTCTACCGCACCGGCGTGACGACCAACAACTCCATCGCACTCTCCGGCGGTACCGACAAGATGAGCTCCTACTTCTCCTACAGCAACGCCCACTCCAACGGTATGCTCGAGAACAACTCATACAACCGCAACACGCTCTCCTTCCGCCAGAACTTCAAGTTCTTCGACCGCGCCACCATCGACGTCTCGATGAACTACATCCAGACCAAGACCAAGAACCGTCCCGGCGGCGGTGTGGCCATGAACCCCATCTACCACATGTACACCATGGCCCGCAACATCGACATCGACTACTACCGCAACAACTACGTCAATGCGTCGGGCAACTGGAACAGCGAGCCGCAGGGACTCTACATCAAGGACAACAAGACCGGCACCTACTCATGGACCACACAGCGCGTGGCCCTCACCGGACCGATGCAGAACTGGGCTTACCAGGAGAACGGACAGAACAACCCCTACTGGCTGCTCAACCAGAACAACAGCGTACAGAAGGAAGACCGCTTCTTCGGCAACATCACCGGTACGCTCGACATCTATGACGGTCTGACGTTCCAGGCACGTCTCGGTCTCGACTTCACCAAGTACGAGAACGACTCCCGCCGCTACGCCACCACATGGATACCCTCCGGCATGGAAGACTACGGACGCTACTGGTGGGGCTACAACAAGACCACCGAGCTCTACACCGACTTCATGCTCAACTACAACAAGACCTTCGGCGACTGGGACGTGAGCGCATCGCTCGGATGGGTAGGCCACACCGTCAAGGGCAACACCAAGTCCTACGACAGCGGCAACGCCACCTACTACTACGGCAACCGCCAGCACCTGTCTGACGTGATCAACTACTTCTCCACCTCGGCCGGCGGCCCCGGCGCCACCTCGCAGAGCACTTCCTCCGACTGGAACAAGGGTGCCTTCTTCACAGCCCAGGTAGGATGGAAAGACATGGTATACGTCGACGGATCATACCGCCGCGACTGGTACCGCGCCTACCGCCAGTTCAAGGACCGCGGCACGCCAGAAGACTACGGCTACTTCGGCTTCGGTGCCAACGCCGTGATCAGCAACATCGTCAAGCTGCCCGAGTGGTTCAACTACATGAAGTACCGCGCCTCCTACTCCGAGGTAGGTAACTCCATCCCCAACCAGGTATACGGCTCGCAGACCATCAACTACGAGACCGGCGCCTACACGCCCTCCGCATGGGCTACCTTCAAGGATCCGCGTCCTGAGAAGACCGCTTCCTTCGAGACCGGTCTCGAGATGCTGTTCCTCAACAACCGCCTCAGCCTCGACCTGACCTACTACAACGCCACGATGTCCAACCTCTACCTCGTGGGCACCAACGCCTCCGGCAAGTCTATCCCGATGAACACCTGCAAGATCCGCAACCAGGGATTTGAGGGCACCATCGGCTACAACTTCAAGCTCGCACAGGGCTTCAACTGGAAGACCTCCTATAACATCTCCTACAACAACAACAAGATCCTCCGCACGGCCTACGACGAAAAGACCGGCAAGGAGAACGTCATCGCAAGCTATGTAGGCGGCGTGCAGGTACTCTACAAGGAGGGCGGCAAGTTCGGCGACATGTACGTCACCGACCTCAAGCGCTACAAGGCCACCGACCAGGCCGTGCTCGACGGCAAGGCCAAGGAAGGCTGGTACGTGCTCAACTCGCAGGGCGGCGTCCAGATGGACTCCGAGAACACCTACGGCAAGTACGTCGGCAACATGAACGCCAGCTGGCAGATGGGATGGTCGAACACCGTCACCTTCAAGGACTTCACCCTCTCCTTCCTCATCAACGGACGTATCGGCGGCAAGGTGCTCTCCATGACCGAGTCGTTCCTCGACGGATACGGACTCTCGCAGCGCTCTGCTGACGCCCGTCTGACCGCAGAGGCCAACAAGACCTATGCCGACGCCAGCTACGGCACCAACGTGCTGGGCGTCGCACTCGACGACGGCAGCGGCCGCATCGTACCCATCGAAGCCTACTACCAGTCTGTCGGCGGCGTATCTCCCCAGGACATCGAGCGCTACCTCTACAGCGGCACCAACTTCCGTCTGCGCGAGCTCTCGCTGGGCTACACCTTCCGCGACCTCTTCGGCGCCAACCGCAACCTGACCCTCTCGTTCATCGCCCGCAACCTGTTCTTCATCTACAAGGACGCTCCCGTCGATCCCGACGTGTCGCTCTCCACAGGTACAGGCCTCAGCGCATTCGAGGTGTTCAACATGCCGTCGTCGCGCTCGTTCGGATTCTCGCTGAACGTCAATTTCTAACCCAACAACCAACCAAGGCGGGACCCCGAAAAGTCCCGCCGCAAAAAGAAGACCTAAAAAAATATGAAAAGATCGAAGATATTTTTGTATTCTGCACTGGCCCTGTCGGCACTGAGCCTGCAGTCATGCCTTGACTACGACACACCCTCCGACGAGTTCCAGCAGAACCAGATCGTCGAGCCGCCCGTCATCTCGGTAGGCCAGGCCGACGAAATCAACTATATGAAGGAAATCACCGAGAAGGGCTACACCTCCGCCTACCGCAACCTGCGCTCAAGCCTGGGTACCGGCCAGACCGGCATCTACGCCATCCGCGGCGGCAAGGACGGCAACCTGCCCGCAGCCCACGCCTACCAGTTCCAGTTCTGCCTGGGCCCGGACAACTACGTGCAGTACAGCTGCGTTCCCCACTCCGACTTCCCCTACTCCAACGCCGAGCTCAAGTCTACCTACCACCTGTCCAAGGGATTCAACGGCGGCCCCGGCGGCGGATTCTCCCTGGCCCGCCAGTGTCTCGCCCCCATCCTCAACAACGGCGAGCTTGACTCCATCCCCGAGCTGAAGGCAGCCTACCTGCTGCTCTACAACTACGCAGCCATCGAGAACACCGACATGTTCGGCCCGCTGCCCTACGACGACTTCAAGGCCAACAAGGTGGAGTCGCCCTTCAAGTACAACGACATGCGTACCGTATACTACTCGGCCGAAGCCAACATCGATACCTGTATCAATGCCTTCAAGCACTTCGACCAGCGTCCCGACTGGTACAAGACCAAGGTCATCAAGAACATCTTCTCCGGCCGTCTGCCGCTGCTCCTCGACGCAGAGATCCTCAACACCGAGGGCCTGGAGTCATGGGTACGCTTCGCCAACTCCCTGAAGCTGCGCATGGCCATGCACCTGAGCAAGGTAGAGCCTGAGACCGCCAAGAAATGGGCCGAGGAAGCCGTCAAGGGCGGCGTCATCGAGACCACAGCCCACGAGATGGCCCTCTATCCCTTCGGAAGCGGCTTCGACCATCCCCTCACGCAGGTATCCGAGTGGGGTGACTCGCGTCTGAGCGCATCGTTCGCCAGCATGCTCATCAGCCTCGACCATCCCTACGTCAAGTACCTCTTCAAGAAGAACACCGAGGACATCGCCAAGGTAGGCGCCAACGGTTCCGCCCCCGCCCTCACCCCCGCCGGCTCGGCCATCATCGGCATGCGCGACGGTACGGTGCCCGGCATCGGACAGAGCGCAGGTACCAACTCCTACATCTCGTTCAGCAAGCTCGACAACGAGTACATGAACGGTTCGTTCCCTCCCTGCTACTTCATGAAGCTCTCTGAGGTATGCTTCCTCCGCGCCGAGGGCGCCCTCCGCGGCTGGAACATGGGCGGCTCCGCCAAGCAGTTCTACGAGGAAGGCATACGCTACGCCAACCTCGAGGCACGCAACTCTCCCAAGAACGAGTACAAGAACTACGTCGACGACTACATGAATGTCACATCCCCCAAAGCCTACACATACGTAGACCCGACCGGAAACACCCCCGACATGCCCAGTGTCACCAAAATCGGCGTAAAGTGGGACGAGTCGCTCCCGCAGGAGACCAAGCTGGAGATGATCATCACACAGAAGTACATCGCCAACTTCCCCTACAGCTACGAGTCATGGGTTGACCTCCGCCGCACCGGCTATCCGAAGCTCTTCCCCGTGCTCAATCCCGAGGACGGTGACGGATCGCTCACATCCGGCGACAGCAAGGAGTACTGCTCCGGCATGAACATCATCCGCCGTCTGCCCTGGTTCTCCGACGATCCCCAGACCAAGGCCGACCTCGAGGAGACCGGCATCCCGGCCCTCGGCGGTCCCGACCAGCAGGGCACACGCCTGTGGTGGGATGTCAACGAGCCCAACTTCTAAGCCACGGCTCCCAACAATACCTTCCTGTTTTCCCCGCCGCCGCAACGACCGCGGCGGGGAAATACAAGGAACAGCTCAAAAGCATACATTCTCACTCTCGTGTACATACATTGAAAGTACACTAACAGTAATCAAAACCTAATACAAACAAAAAACAACATGAACATCAAAGTCACATTACCGGCAATCGCATTTGCATGCATGCTGGCAGGGACGAGCCTTCCGGCCATGGCCGACGACGTCACGTACTCGCCTACGGCCACCGACTCCATCTACGACTTCAGCGGATTTACCGACACGGGTCTTGTCAACCTCTTCACCAAGGCATGGGAAGACGGCCAGCGCCGCTACCCCACCGAAGCCGAGTTTGCAGCCGCCGGTATCCAGCAGTCCGACATCGCCTTCATACGCTCACACGTGCGCAACATCGGTATCCTCAGCCGCAGCAACCGACTGATCTCCGACACCTACGAGAAGCGCGACCTGTGGATGAACATTCCTATGGACGAGGGCAAGGACGGCGACGTGGGCCAGCCCAACTCCAAGTTCGCCTCCGACGTGTACTCCATGTGGAACTATACCAACATCTTCGGATCATGGAACCACGGACTCTTCTCCGCTCCCGCAGCATGGACCGACGCCGCCCACAAGAACGGTACTGACATCTACAGCGGTATCAAGTTCTTCGACACCACCGGCGGACGCGACGGATCGGCTACAGGCTGGATCGACTACGTCACAACCGTCAACGACGACGGCACGTTCAAGTACGTGGAGCCGATCATCAACTGTCTGATGTACTTCGGCTTCGACGGCATCAACTACAACTGGGAGGACTCCGGCTTCAGCGACGACGACATCGTGGCCTTCCACAAGGAGCTCTACGCTTCGGCCAAGAGACACGGCTTCGACAATTTCCACTGCGGTATCTACACCAGCTACTCCGGTCTGTCCACCTCGCTGGCCGACGCCCTCTTCGGCAACAAGGAAGGCCGCACCCACGACCTCATGCTCAACTACTCCAGCGGTGACTTCTCCTATCAGCTGAGCAACTCCGCCACCGTAGCCGAGAGCGCCATGGGTACCACCGAAGGCCTCTACGCAGGCGTATGGATCGTGTCGATGAACCGCGGATGGACCCGCCTCAACGCCGACGCACAGTCCAAGAAGGTGAGCCTCTGCTTCTGGGGCGAGCACGCACAGAGCCGTCTGTGGTCGTACAACACCGGCGCAGACTCCTACGAGCAGCAGGCCAACTACCAGGCCCTGCAGGAGCGCCTCATGTCGGGCGGCAACCGCAACCCGCTCGACCGTCCCGCCATCAGCAACACCGGCAACGAGTGGGAGACTACCTCCGACGGAGCAAAGCCCCTCTCCAAGTACGCAGGCGTAGCCACCTGGATCCCCGAGCGCTCGGCCATCCACGGCAACCTGCCCTTCGCCACCAACTTCAACCTCGGCAACGGCGACCGCTACTCCTACAAGGGCAAGAAGACTGCCGGATCATGGTACAACATGTCCAACCAGGACCGCGTGCCCACCTACCGCTGGCTCGTAGTCGCTCCCGGCACACAGACCGTCAGCACCGACATCCAGCCTGAGTTCAGCCACGCCGACCAGTACAACGGCGGTACCAGCCTCCTGCTCACCGGCAAGGCTACCTCCACCGGCACCGACATCGTGCTCTACAAGACCGAGCTCAACGTCAGCGCAGGCGGCACCTACGCCAAGGTGGCCGTCAAGAACGGCAAGGAAGGCACCAACGCCTCCAGCCTCTACGTCATCCTGCAGAAGAAGGACGGCTCATGGGTAGAAGCTCCCTACGGCGACGTCACCGGCAAAGAGTGGCAGGAGAAGAAGATCGACATCTCGGCCATCGGCCAGAGCGACGTCATCACCGCCATCGGCCTGCGCGTCAAGGGTTCCGACGACGACTACAAGCTCTACGTGGGCAAGCTCGAGATCAACGACAACGTGAAGACCACTCCCGCATCCGTCAAGGATGTCAACGTAGAAGTAAAGCAGGAGACCAAGACCTCCATGTCTGCCAAGATCTGGTGGGATGTCAACGCTACCGCAGAGAAGCGTGCCGACTGGGATCTCGTATACAACGACGAGGCCAACATCGACCACTTCGAGGTACTCTACAAGAACGGCGAGAAGGGTGCCGTGTCTGAAGTGGCCCGCACCACCACATGGGCCTGCTTCGTAGGCAACATCGAGTTTGAAAGCACCGACGACGAACCGTACATCGGCGTACGCTCCGTCTCCACCGACCTCAAGACCTACTCTCCCGTAGAGTGGGTGAAGATCGGCCGCGCCGACCAGGCTTCCCTGCCCGCACGCAAGGACGAGTCCTACGGCATCTCCCAGATGAACCCCACCTGCGACGGTGCCGACATCGCCCGCAAGCAGCGCTACGTCACCTCCGTCACCACGACCGGAGCCGACCAGAACCTTGCCTACACCGCCGACGGTCCTCAGGCCGACGGTACACAGTATGTTGACGCCACCAGCCAGGTGCTGAAGGTAAAGCAGGGCCAGACCGTGAAGATCAACATCAAGTGCGCTGACTTCAGTGACGGTCTGAAGTATTGCTTCGCAGGCGGATGGATCGACCTCGACGGCGACCACGTCTTCAATCCCGACTCCATCGAGAAGTACCCCGACCATGGCGAGCTTCTCTTCCGCGTCGGCAATACACGTGCCGCTACTCCAGAATTCCAGACCACTGGCGTAAACGGCGAGTTCACCATCCCCGCAGACGCCGTCACCGGCAGTAGCCGTCTGCGCATCGTCTTCTCCGACGCATGGTTTGCAGGTGCCTTCCTGCCCACCGGCCTCCACAACAAGGGATTCTCCATCGACTTCGGTGTAGAGATCACCGGCGACAACCCCCAGCGCAAGCATGCAGTCGACATCCACGACCAGGGTACTGCCGAGCAGCCTGAGGGTCTCGACGGCGAGTCTACCGGCATCCACGAGACCGAAGGCACCGTATCGCGCGTCAGCGCCGAAGACGGAGCATTCACCTTCGAGAATGTCGACAAGGCATGGATCTACGACGCCACCGGCGCCCTCGTACAGTACGCAGTAGCTCCCACACGCATGGCCACCAACGGCTTCGCACAGGGCATCTACCTCGTCAAGATGCAGAAGGGCAACGTGCTCCGCACGCAAAAACTTGCAGTAAAATAATGACATAGATGAAAAATAGCAGACCTCCGACGGTCTGATCCACCCCGGCCCGGAAGAAGGACAACGCACACGCGACAGAAAAGATGTGCAGTTTTCCTCCTTCCGGGCTTTTTTTGTGGGCTGACGGCCCGCAACCGGAAAAACATTTCCCGCTAGAGGGCGCACAATCGGAAAACATTTCATATATTTGCAACCGACCTTACTGCAAATCCTACATCTATGACCCTACCGACCCTACACGCCCTCACCCTGCTCTGTGTATTCACCCTCCCGTCCGTACCTGCCGCCGCCCAGCAGCCGCTCCGCCCCGAGACCCCGGCCGACACCGCCGCCGCAACCCGGCGCATCCGCGTGCTCGACATACCCATGGGACAGGAGACCGGAGGCATCACCAAGAACGCCCTCGACGTGCTCAACGGCAAGACCGCCGGCGTGAGCGTCACCACCGACGGTATCGACCGCATGGCCATGCTCAACAGCGTGCGCGTGCGCGGCACCACCTCCGTGATGGGCGGCAACGACCCGCTCGTCGTCATCGACGGCGTCACCACCGACATCTCCACACTCTCCACACTCTACCCCGGCGACATCGAGAGCTTCACCGTACTCAAGAATGCCGCCGAGACCGCACAGTACGGGTCGCGCGGCGCCTCGGGCGTCATCATCGTCACCACCCGCAAAGGGTCGGGACGCGGATTCCAGATCGCCTACGAGGGCAGCGTCGGCTTCGCCTCCACCTACAAGCATCTCGACATGCTCAGCGGTCCCGACTACCTCGCCACCGCCAAGCGGCTCGGCCTTCACGCCAACGACGGCGGCTACAACACCGACTACTACGACGTCATCACCCGCACGGCCCTCGTGCAGAACCACCACCTCGCCTTCTCGGGCGGATCGCCCACGGCCAACTACCGCGCCTCCGTCGGCTACATCGGCCACAACACGGTCATCCGCACCAAGGGGTACGACAATCTCGTGGCCAAGCTCGACGCCACCCAGACCGCCTTCGGCGGAAGGCTCACGGGACAGTTCGGCGTGTTCGGCTCCTCCTCCAACAACCGCGACATCTTCGATACGCAGGCCCTCTTCTACTCGGCCGCCTGCCAGAACCCCACCTACCCGCCGGGCCGCGACGCCTCCGGCGCCTGGACCAAAAACCAGGCCGCCTACCGCATCAACCCGCCCGAGGCCGTGCTCGCCGAGAAGAACGACCAGCGCGAGCTCTACTTCAACACCCACCTTCGCCTCGCCTACGACCTCGGCAGCGGACTGACGCTCTCCGCCTTCGGCTCCTACTCCCACGTCTCGGCCGAGACCGGACAGTTCTGCCCCACATGGGTATGGGCGCAGGGCAACGTCATACGCAGCGAGGCCAAGCGGCAGGAGTACCTCGGCAACCTCACCCTCGCATGGCACCGCACCTGGGGGGTGCACACCGTCGAGGCCAACGCCAGCGGCGAGTACCAGAAGCTCAAGCGCACCGCCTTCGGCGTCTACGCCCGCGGCATCACCACCAACGCCTACGGCTACTACAATATCGGCGCCACCGTGTCACGTCCCTACGGCGGCACGGAGAGCACCTACGAGGACCAGGCCCTCGCCTCGGTCATGGGGGCCGTCTCCTACACCTACGCCGACCGCTACTCGCTCTCGCTCACCACCCGCGGCGACGGTTCGTCGCTCGTGGGCGACAACCACACCTGGGGCTTCTTCCCCTCGGTATCGGCCACCTGGGACGTGCGCCGCGAGTCCTTCCTCGCCCGCGCCGGATGGCTCTCCGCCCTCAAGATACGCGCCGGATACGGACGCGCCGGCAATCTCGGCGGCATCTCCGCCTACACCACCGAGGCCAACTACCGGCAGACGGGCGTCGTGCCCGTAGGCGGATCGCCCACCGTCACCCTCGGACAGGTGCGCAACAACAACCCTGACCTGCAGTGGGAGACCCGATCCACGGCCAACGTCGGTGCCGACATCGGTCTCTTCGGCGGCCGCGTGCTCCTCACCGCCGAGTACTACTATTCCAAGACCACCGACATGCTCTACTCCTACGACGTGCCCGTACCGCCCTTCGCCTACGACAAACTGCTGGCCAACCTCGGGTCGATGGAGAACAGCGGTATCGAGCTGGGCCTCGCCGTCACGCCCATACAGCGGCACGACATGGAGCTCAACATCAATGTCAACGTATCCTTCCAGCGCAACCGCCTCCTCTCCCTCAGCGGCACCTACCGCGGCATGCAGATGACGGCCGCACCGGTGACGGCCATCGGTTCGCTCGACGGCGCCGGACAGAACGGCGGCGACAACAACCACGTTGTCTACCAGATTGTAGGCCAGCCGCTCGGCGTCTTCTACCTGCCCCACTGCCGCGGGCTCTACCTCGACGACCAGGGCACCTACAAGTACGACATTGAAGACCTCAACGGCGACGGCAAGATCGACTTCGGCGACGGCGGCGACCGCCGCATCTGCGGACAGGCCACGCCCAAGGCCACGCTCGGCGCCAACATCAGCTTCCGCTACCGCCACGTCTACCTCTCGCTGCAGATGAACGGCGCCTTCGGACACAAGATCTTCAACGGCACCGGACTGGCCTACTCCAACATGTCGTCCTTCCCCGACTACAACGTGCTGGCCGACGCACCCGCCAAGAACATCGTCGACCAGAACATCTCCGACTACTGGCTGGAGCGCGGCGACTACCTCAACTTCGAGCACCTCACCCTGGGATACGACGTGCCGCTGCGCAGCCGCATCATACGCTCGCTGCGCCTGTCGTGCAGCGTCAACAACCTCGGCACCATTTCCGCCTACAGCGGTCTGACCCCGATGGTCAACAGCTACATCGTCAACTCCACGCTCGGCATCGACGACAAGCGCGCCTATCCGCTCTACCGCACCTTCTCCATAGGCGTAGGCATACAGTTCTGACCGCCACATCTGCCATTCCCCATTTCCCATTTCCCTACAAAAAAAACGCACATCCCCATGTACAGACATAACATCCGCCCGCTCGCCGCCGCCCTCATCTTCGCCGCCTGCCTCACGGCCTGCCTCGACGAGCACCCCAAAGACCAGGCCGGCGAAGACGCCGTATACACCAGCGCATCAGAGGTGTACACCAACGCCGTCGCCTCGCTCTACAACTACTTCGGCAGCCACACCGAGTGCGAAGGGCTGCAGGGCACCTGCCGCGGCATCTACGACTACAACACACTCACCACCGACGAGGCCCTCAACCCCATACGCGGCGGCGACTGGTACGACGGCGGCCTGTGGCAGAACATGTACGACCATACATGGACGGCCACCGACACCGACCTGTACAACGTATGGAAATACCTCTTCCGCACCATCGTCCTGGCCAACAACTCGCTCGACGCCATCTCCCTCCACGCCGACCTGCTCACCGACAGGCAGCGCACAGCCTACGAGGCCGAAGTACGGGCCGTGCGCGCCCTCTTCTACTGGTACGCCATGGACATGTTCGGCCGCGTGCCGCTCGTCACCCAGGACAACCGCCGCACGGAGAGCACCGCACAGAGCAGCCGGAGCACCGTCTACCGGTTTATCGTCGACGAGCTGCAAGCCGTGCGCCCCTACCTCTCCACCGCCAACAGCTGCCATCCGGGCGAGCAGTACGGACACATCACCACGGCCGCAGTCGACTTCATGCTCGCCAAGCTCACCCTTAACGCCGAGGTCTACTCCGACGACGACTGGACCGACGGCCAGCGCCCCGACGGACGCGACATCCTCTTCACCGTCGACGGACGCCAGCTCAACGCATGGGAAGCCTGCGACGCCTTCTGCCGCCGCATCACCGACGCCGGCTACCTGCTCGAAGAAGACTACTCGGCCAATTTCGCCGTACACAACGAGGGCTCGCTCGAGAACATCTTCACCATACCGCTCGACAAGATGCTCTACGCCAACGAGTTCCACTACCTCTTCCGCTCGCGCCACTACGCCCACGGCGGAGCCTACGGCGGATCGTCGGAGAACGGCACCTGCGCCACCGTCTCCACCGTGCGCGCCTACGGCTACGGCACCGAGGATGAGGATCCGCGCTTCGACCTCAACTTATACGCCGGCAAGATATCCGTCGACGGCACGCCCGTCATGCTCGATGACGGCACCCAGCTCGAGTACCAACCGCTCGCCGTTGAGAAAAACCTCACCGCCAGCCCCTACAAGCAGACCGCCGGAGCACGCATGAAGAAGTACGAGGTAGACCGCTCGGCCTACTCCGACGGACGCATGCCAGACAATGACATCGTGCTCTTCCGCTACGCCGATGTGCTGCTCATGCAGGCCGAAGCCCTCACCCGCAACGGCGGCGACGGCAGCGCCTATCTCGATGCCGTGCGGCGGCGCGCCGGCGCCATGCCCATAGACTGCACCCTCGACAACATCCTCCGCGAGCGGCTCCTCGAACTCGTATGGGAAGGCTGGCGCCGCCAGGACCTCATCCGCTTCTCCCGCTTCACCACCGCCTACGACATGCGCACGCCCCTCGAAAACGAGTCCACCGGATACACCACCGTCTTCCCCATACCGCAGACCTGCATCGAGCTCAACCCGCTGCTCAAGCAGAATCCCGGGTATTGAGGGGGAAAAAGAAAAAGGAAAGGAGCAGGGCATTCGAAAAACGGGGAAGGAAAACAGCACCGTAAAAATAACATTCTAATTTGAAATCGTGCAGTAACACCCCAATTTGAAATCATGCAGTAAAAAGCCCTGAAAGGGCGTAACAATCCCAGCCTAGGGTGAGGAGGGAGCAGAGCGACCGACGTAACCCTGGGTTGTACGGTTCGCAATAAAGGGTGGCCTGTAAGGTCACCACAACAAACAATAATCCATACATATTTTTGTGCTGACCCTGTAGGCCAGCCGTCACCAGCAAATACGAGACCCAGGGTTACGTCGGTCGCTCTGCTCCCTCCTCACCCTGGGCTGGGATTGTATCGCCCTTTCAGGGCTTCTATGTTTGCCTATGCGACCCGTCCTCACCTTGGAACACAGATTCCTTTCATTTTTATACATTACTTCTACACAGGTTGCTGCTCCACTCCGGCGTATATACCCAGATTACGTTTCCCGCTTTTCTCCCCGAAAATTCTACAAGGCCCCTGTACGACGACTACAAAGCCTTTGTACGGTCAGTACAAGGCCCTTGTAGCGTCAGTACAAAGGCCTTGTAGCGTCCGTACAAGGCCTTTGTAGTATTTCGGGAGGGGAATATGGCGTTTGGGGACAGGGTAGAAGGACGGGAGAACGGCATTTTTCGGGAAAATGCAAACATTTTTGTGACAAAACCACACATTTGTAGGAAAGTTTTTATAACTTTGCCGTCAAACCCTATATACAGACATCTCCTACATACAGACATCTATATAACCAGCACCCCCAAAGACAACATTTCTCCGGCGCACCGTTTTTCCGCGCACCATTTATATACGCCACACCCGCCATACCACCCGACCGGCCGACACCGCCGACACACCGTCCGTGTGCAAGGCCAACGACCCATATACTATCACCGAAACATCGCCCATACATATCCATATATGATAAAAACCTTTACTTCCGCACTCGCTCTTCTTGGGCTGTTTGCCCTGCCCGTATCCGCCGACGACTACAAGGGTTCCGCCCCCGCCGACGGCCAGACCTACTATCTCTACAACGTAGGCCGCAAGCAGTTCCTCTCTGCCACTGACGGACAGATGGCGCTCGGCAGCGCACAGACTGCCGTCACCCTCTCCGCATCAGACGCCGCCCACCCCGCATACTTCTATCTCACGGCCGGCGGACAGCGCCTGGGCAGCACCTTCCATGCCGGCGTGCAGGCCGACGGCGAAGCACAGTACGACGAGTGGCGTTTCGAGGAAGTGTCGGGCAAGACCGGCGTCTACACCCTTGCAGGCCGCTGCCGCGAAGCCAACGCCGACCAGTACCTGCTCTACGACGGCCAGTTGGCACTGCTCGCGCTCGAAAGCATGCAGCCCGGAGCCTATGCCGACGCCCAGTGGCAGCTCGTGAAGACCGATGAAATCGGCGAAAACTACATCACCATAGACGAGGACGCCGACACCTGGACCACACCCACGGCCACCGATGCCACGGTACATCTGAAGCACACCTTCACGCTGGGCAAGTGGAACGCCGTCTGCCTGCCCTTCGCCGTCAGCGCCACACAGTTCCACGCCCAGTTCGGCGACGACGCCCGCCTGGCCGAGTACACCGCCCGCGAGGGCAGCGCCGTCTACTTCACCAGCGTCTCCACACCGGCGATGGAGGCCGGCAAGCCCTACTTCATCTATCCCACCAAGGCAGCCACCACCCAGGACGACGGCACCTACTACACCTTCACCGGCATCTCCTCCTTCGAGGACGCCCCCACCGACGTCACCTACGACGGCGCCACCTTCAGCGGCACCTACTCCAAGATATCTATCTCGGGCAGCGACAAGCGCTACCTCTTCTTCGGCAACCTCTACGGACTCTACGGCGGCTCCACCAAGATCAAGGGCTGCGGCGCCTATTTCACCTTCGCCGACGGCACGACGGCCCTCAGCGAGTGGAAGCTCGACGAGCCTACCGGCATCGGCACCGTCACGACAGACGCCCGTCCCGTCGACGTGTACGACACCAACGGCCGCCGCGTGAAGACCCAGACCCGCGACCTCGACGGCCTGCAGGAAGGCGTCTATGTCGTCAAGGGCAAGAAGGTCGCCAAGTAGCGGTCTGACGCAGCGCCGCGCACACTGTGCCGCCCGATGACCGCGGGCGGCTCAGCACGGCAAACGGCAAAAAAACAAGAAAGACAAACATTTACAATATCATTATTCACCAAAATCCAATTGCTTATGAAAGTATTCGACTTCAAGAAAAGCATCTTGGCAGTAGCCGCCATCGCGATGAGCTTCACCGCATCGGCACAGACCAAGACCGAGCTCGTGGAAAGTGGTTACACCCCCGCCGGTTCGTCCTTCTCCAAGGAAGCCACCATCGACTGGGAGACACAGAAGGTAGTTGCTACAATCGACCTTACCACTTGCGGCGACTACACCACTTACGAGAACATCCTCTCCGTAGGTAGCGCCATCTCTGAGTGGAACGGCAACTGCTTCCACCTCTACTACACCAAGAGCAGCAAGTCGCTGCAGGTAAACTTCTGCACCACCGGCGGCAACCCCATCCGTACCGACGTGTCCGGCATCTCCGACACCGTGCAGATCGTCATCTCCAAGGCTGAGGGCATCACCGTCAACGGCACACCCTACAACGTGAAGAACGGCTCTACGTCTGCCGACTCTCTCGCAGCCTACCAGGGTCTTTGGAATCTGACCAGCATCCAGGTCGGCGGCTGCCAGGGCAACACCTTCAGCAAGGCTACCTACAATGAGCTGAGCATCTGCCCCCTGCAGGAGGAAGTCAAGGAAGACACCGTCATCACCTTCGACGCCACCAGCAGCGACACATGGTACCAGAAGCCCGAGATCGAGGGCACCGCTACCGTACACCTGTACCGTGACATCAAGCTCAACGAGTGGACCACCATCGCCCTTCCCTTCGACGTCACCCTGGCAGAAGCCAAGGAGCAGTTCGGTGAGGACGCCAAGTTCGGCCAGCTCACCGGCGTAGAAGACGGCGTACTGCAGTTCACCACCGTGACCGAAGAAGACGGTCTGAAGATGGAGATCCCCTACGTGCTCTACCCCACCAAGGCACCCGAAGTGATGGTAGGCGACAGCGCATTCTATGAGTTCAAGAAAGTCGCTGAATTCTCCGAGGGCGAAGACGAGACCGACGGCGTACAGATCGGCAAAGAGGCCGCATTCGTACCCACCTTCACAAAGGTAGGCATCACCGCCGGCATGTGCTACATGCAGGACGGCGAGTTCACCACCACCACCGGTGAGACCCTCATCGACGGTTTCCAGGGTGTCATCGCTCCCCTCGACTGGGATACCCCCATCTCCTATCGCCGCTGGGCACTCGACGGTGTTGAGATCACCGAGCCCTATCCGGCCGTTACGCTGATGGAAGACTACGTTGCCGACGGTACCGGCTTCCTCTTCACCCACGCCATCGACTGGGACAACCAGTACGTGAAGGCCGTTGTCGACGTGACCACTTGCCAGCGCGCCACTGAGGACATTCTCTCACTCGGCCCCACAGCCACTGACTGGGAGTACAACATGCACGTATACAGAAAGAGCACCGACGTATTCACAGCCTTCTACCAGGGCGACGGCGGCAACAACAACACCGGCGAGTTCTCTGCCAACAACCCCGTGACCATCATCGTCAACAAGGCAGACGGTCTTGTCATCGACGACAACGTGAAGATCGCAGCCGAGAACATGAGCGGCATCTATGACCTCACCGAGATCGCCATCGGCAGCGGCGAGGG
>CAVHOL010000012.1:0-47992 GCA_963637655.1 bacterium
CTTAAAATCCCTTGGCCAGTAATGGCTGTGCGGGTTCGAGTCCCGCTCGCGGCACTTCTTCTAATATCCAAATCTCTATTATGCGAAAAAATCTCATTCTCATGTTGTCTGCCGGCTCAGCGCTGCTTTTGGCCTCGTGTTCCAAACTCGGCCCCTTGACAGCCGACAACTTCACCGTGGTACCCAATCCGCTTGAGACGCAGGCAGGCCAGGTGCCCGCCACCATCAATGGCACGTTCCCCGAAAAGTATATGAAGAAAAATGCCGTCGTGACCGTCATCCCCGAGCTGCGGTATGAAGGACAGACGACACAAGGTCCCGGAGCAACCTTCCAGGGCGAAAAGGTGCTGGGCAATGACCAGACCATCTCCTACCGCGTAGGCGGACGCTATACGATGAAGACCTCCTTCACCTATGTGCCCGACATGCAGAAGAGCGACCTCTATCTCACGTTCAATGCCCGCCTGGGCAACAAAACCGTGGAGATACCTGCAGTGAAGGTTGCCACCGGCGTCATTGCCACCTCCGAACTCTACCGCAAGACCATACTCAGCGACGGCGGCTGCATCGCTCCCGACTCCTTCCAGCGTGTCAAGGAGCAGAAGGTGGAAGCCAATGTCAAGTTCCTCATCAACCAGGCCAACCTGCGCAAGAGCGAACTGCAGAACAACTCCGTCACCGAATTTGTGCGCATGCTCAAGAAGATCAATGCCGACCGCGAAGGGCTAAACCTGCGCAACGTCGAAGTGGCTGCATACGCCTCTCCCGACGGTGGCGTGACCTTCAACGACCGTCTGGCCAACAAGCGTCAGGACGTGTCTGAGAACTATGTGCGCGAGCAGCTCAAGCGTACCAAGGTGGATGCCGATGTCGATGCCCACTATACTGCACAGGACTGGGACGGCTTCCAGCGTCTGGTGGCCGCTTCAGACATACAGGACAAGGATGTCATCCTGCGTGTGCTCTCCATGTATACCGATCCGCAGGAGCGTGAGGAGCAGATCCGCAACATGTCGGCCGGCTTCCAGGAATTGGCCGACGGTATCCTGCCCGAGCTGCGCCGTTCGCGCCTGATTATCAACTACGAGACAATCGGCCGCAGCGACGAGGAGATCGAAGCACAGTACAAGGCCGACCCCGCCAAGCTCTCTGCCGACGAACTGCTCTATGCCGCCACGCTGACAGAAGATCCCGCCAAGCAGGAGGAAATCTACCAGAAGACCGCACAGATATACGACAAGGATTACCGCGCCTACAACAACCTCGCTGCTCTGGCGCTCGCCAAGGGTGACAAGAGCAAGGCTACGGAGTATCTCAACAGTGCGCTCAGCCTCGACCGCAACGCTGCTGAGGCCCAGGCCAACAAGGGCCTTATCGCGCTGGCCGACGGTGATGTCGCTACGGCCGAGTCGCTCATATCGCGTGCTTCGAACACCGGACGCGTGACACCCGCCATCGGCCTGCTCAATGTAGCCAAAGGCAACTACGCACAGGCTGAGAGCGATTTCGGACACGCCTACACCAACGGTGCTGCCCTGGCACAGCTGCTCAACAAGAACTACGCCGCCGCTGCAGCCACACTAGACAAGGTGCCCAACCCCGACGGTCTGACATCTTATCTGCACGCTATTGTGGCCGCACGCCGTGGCAACAAGTTCGCCGCTTCTTCCTACCTGAAAGAAGCCCTTGAGAAGGATCCTTCGCTGCAGTCGTATGCCGACCGCGACTTGGAGCTCTCTCTGCTGAAGTAATCCCAACAATGCTGCGTGCCGAAAGGCACGCCCATAGAAAGAGGAAATGAAACATTTGGCTTTCCTTATATTGCTCGTCCTGATTCTGGTTTCGTGTGGAACCGACGGCCGTCATTTCAAACTGAGCGGCCGCTTCCAGCACCTGAATCAGGGCGAGTTTTACGTATACAGTCTCGAAGGCAACGGGCAGAAGCTCGATACCATCAAGGTCGAGTCGGGACGGTTTACCTACGAGACCGTCTGCGAACAGCCCATGACGCTGATGATGATCTTCCCCAACTTCACCGAGCAGCCCATCTTTGCCCAGCCCGGAAAGTCGGTCGACATCAAGGGCGATGCCTCCCATCTCAAGGAGATGACCGTCAAGGGGACAAAGGACAACGAACTGATGAACGCCTTCCGCTCCTCCATCGTCAGCGTCTCTCCCGACGAGGCGCGCCGCAATGCCGCCAAGTTCATCAACGACCATCCTGCCTCGCCCGTAGGCAACTATCTCGTCAGAAAATACTTCATACAGACCGACCAACCCGACTACGAGCAAGCCGGCACGCTCATCCGCACGATGCTCGCCGCCCAGCAGGACAACGGTTATCTCCGCCGCCTGCAGCGCAGTCTGAAGGGATTGTCGAGCGTGAAGTCCGGCAGCGCCGTTCCCCGTTTCTCTGCTACCGACATCAACGGCAAATCCGTCGGCACAGCTCTGCTCACCTCTGCTCCCAAGGCTGTGGTGTGTGCCTGGGCTACATGGAACTACGAGAGTGTCAATCTCCTGCGCACCATGGCTAGTCTGCAGAAAACCAAGAATTTTGTCCTTCTCTCCGTCTGCCTGGATGCCAGTGTGAAGGACTGCCGCAAAACGCTGGAGAGCAACCAAGTGACTTGCCTAACCATTTGTGACGGGCAGATGATCCGCGGTAATGTCTACCGCCTGCTCTGTATGAGCAAAATACCCGACAACCTGGTCATCGAGGGCGGACGCATCACCAAGACCGGACTCGACTACAGCCAGTTGCAGACTGAGGTCAACGGATGGCAATAGGACAGGGAAGCGGAACGGATAAAATATCCTGTCTGAAAAGGAAAAGCGGCAAACCAACTTGTTTCCAAGTTGGTTTGTCGCTTAAACATTAGGGGCGCTCCTTCATGCATGATTTCTAAATTCGAGACTTGAAAATTCATAGCCCCAATGAAGTACTCCCACCGGGAATCGAACCCGGATCAAAGGTTTAGGAAACCTACGTTCTATCCATTGAACTATAGGAGCAACACTATATTCTTGTTCCTTAGCAAGGAAACAATGAATCATTGATATGCAAAGATACTAAAAATTACCGACAGCTGACGACATTGGCCTAAAAAAAGTGAAAAAGGAAGGTCTGGTTAAACTCCGCCCCACGTTGTCCGTCATAAGATACAGTATGAAAAGATATTTTGTAATGTTCGTCTCCATCGTCTGCGCCTGTGTGTGCATGGCGCAGGGAGGAGTGAAAGGAAAGGTCGTCGACCGCCAAAAGGCCGAACCGCTCGCATACGTCAATGTCAGGGTGGCAACAGCCGGCGACGACAAGTACGCCGGAGGCGGTATGACCGATACCGACGGCAATTTCAGGGTAGACAATCTGAAGAACGGCAAGTATGTGCTCACGCTTTCGTCGCTGGGATACAAGACAGAAAAGCGGGAGTTCAGCGTCACGGCAGAAAAGAGCACGGCCACTTTTGGCGTCATCTACATGAGTGACGACGCGCACCAGCTCAAGGAGGTCACCGTCACCGGCCAGCGCTCGGTCATGAAACTGGAGGTAGACCGCAAGACCTTCGACGTGTCGCAGCTTGTCTCCAATGCCGGTCAGGCAGCCAGCGATGTGCTCGACAATATCCCCAGTGTAGAGGTTGACAACGACGGCAACGTGTCGCTCCGCGGCAACACCAGCGTGGAGGTGTGGATCAACGGCAAGGCGAGCGGCATCAATTCAGACAACCGTGCCCAGATACTGCAGCAGCTTCCGGCCGAAAGTATCGAGCGCATAGAGGTCATCGACAATCCCTCGGCCAAATTCTCGGCCGAGGGCTCTGCCGGCATTATCAATATCGTGCTCAAGAAAGACCGCAAGGCCGGCTATTACGGTTCGCTGCAGGCCGGCGGCGATACGCGCGGCGGAGCGGAGACCAGTTTCAATATCAACTACAACAGCAGCCTGCTCGACGCCTATGCCAATATCGGCTACCGCCACCGTCAGAACGAGGGCCGGACGGCGAGCGAACAGGAATTTCAAAATACCGGACAGTATCAGCGGTACAACGGCACAGAGGCCCATTGGGGCAACAATCTATTTTCGCGGGCCGGGCTCACATGGCATGTCACGTCGAATGACGACCTGTCGCTGAACGGCATGATGATGTACGGCGGCGGGCGCAACTCCAGCGTGATACCCTATCACTACGGCACCATCGGGTCTGCAGCCGACACGCGCATGATGATGCGCCGCACGTCCAGCAAGGATGCTCCGCGTATGTTCTATGGCGAGTTCAACTACCGCCACAATTTCTCCGACACCCACTTTCTTGACTTCACGGTCGACTTCGACCGCTGGAAGATGGACAACGACAATGTCTACCAGGACTCCGTAGTCTACTATGACGGAACGGCAGCCACGGCGTACGACTACCAGTACCGTCCGATGTATATGAACAACCGCCGTTGGGAAGTGAAACTCGACTATGAAAACCAGGTGACCGACAAGTTCAAGATCGAGGCCGGGTATTCCGGCGAATTCTCCCATGAGAACACCCCGCAGGAGTCGTATGTCGATGAGAACCATTGGGACGGATCGGCAAAGGAGGAAGACAAGGCCTACTTCAACCGCTTCATCTATGATATGGATCTCCATGCCCTCTATACCACGCTGAGTTACAAACTGGGCAATCTCAATGTCATGGCCGGACTGCGCGGCGAATACTGGCGCGTCAATACCGAGAGCTATACCTGGGAGCAGGAGCACGATGCCGCCAAGCGCGACCAGCCCTTCAAGAAAGACTACTTCCAGCTGTTCCCGAGCGTCTTCCTGTCTTATCAGTTGACCCCGACACAGCAGCTGCAGCTCAACTATACGCGCCGTCTGCGCCGTCCGTGGGGCGGACAGCTCAACTCGTTCCGCGATACGCGCGACGCCACCACCGTGTCGTTCGGCAATCCCGAGCTCACCCCGGAGTTCAGCAATTCCTTCTCGCTCAACTATCTCAAGACCTGGGACGAACACTCGCTGCTCGTCAGCGCCTACTACCGACCCACCAGCGATGTGATACAGCGTATCAACTACCGCAATTCCGCCGACGGCATGATGTACTCTACCAACATGAACGTGGCCAAGAGTCTGTCGTCCGGTCTGGAGATGACGCTGAAGAACAAGCTCTTCCGCATCCTCGACCTCACCACATCGGCCAATGCCTACTACTACAAGCTCAACGGGTTCAGTTACGACATCGACGGGCAGACCGTCACCGGAACGGCCAACCACAACTTCACATGGAATGCCCGCATGACGGCCAGTCTGATGCTGCCCTACGACATCTCCATACAGGCCTCCGGCCGCTACCGCGCGCGCCAGGTCATCACCCAAGGTTATCGCCGCGCCAACTACAGCATGGATCTCGGTGCCCGCAAGAATTTCTTCAACAAGCTCATCACCGTCTCTGTCAACTGCCGCGACCTGCTCAACTCGCGCAAGTGGGAGACCTTCACGAGCAGTGATGACTTTACCCGGCATCAGGTCAATCGCCGCGGTGGCCGCAAGGTGAGCCTCACCGTGACATGGAACTTCGGCAATATGAACTCCAAACACCGCCAGCGTCCGGACGGCGACGGCGGACAGGAATTCGACTCACAACAATACAGCGGAAATGCCGAGGACTGAGCCGTCTAGGTTATGTTCTATGACCATATGGGAGGGTCTTGCGTGACGTCGCAAGACCCTCTCTTTCTTCGTGTCTCATTGGCCGTTGTCAGAAAACGCCTCTCGGGACCGGCGTTCTCGGAAAAATGATATATCTTTGCATAAGATAAGCTGCACTCGGCAATTTGAAAGTAAACTTTCATTGCGCTCGTTTGCATTATCTTTGCATAAGATAAGCTGCACTCGGCAATTTGAAAGTAAACGCATTATCTTTGCATAATAATAACGAATAGCAATGAACAATAGAATAAAGGCTGTACTCTTCGATTTCGACGGCGTACTGATGGATACCGAGCCGCTCTATACCGGTTTCTGGAATGAGATGGGGCGGCGCTATCTTCACGTGGAAGACTTTGGCCCGATGATCAAGGGGCAGTCGCTCGTCCGAATTTTCGACGAGTATTTTGCCGGGCGCGAGGCCGACCAGACCAGTATCGAGGAACAGCTCGACCGCTTCGAGCACGACATGCCCTACGACTATGTTCCCGGCGCGCAGGCCTTTCTCGAGCATCTGCGTGACAATGGTGTGCCAGCCGTTGTCGTGACGAGCTCCAATGCCAAGAAGATGGACAATGTATACCGTGCCCATCCGGAATTCCGCAGCTATTTTCGCCATATCGTCACCAGCGGGATGTTCACCCAGTCGAAACCGTCGCCCGAATGTTTCCTTCTCGGCATGCGTCTCCTTGACGTCCGGCCCGGCGATACAGTTATCTTCGAAGATTCCTTCCATGGACTGCAGGCAGCCCGTGCGGCCGGCGCATTTGTTGTCGGGGTGGCGACGACCAATCCCCGTGAGGCCATTTTGCCGAAAGCCGACCTTGTCATCGATGATTTGTGCGGCCTTTCGCTCGACGGTCTCTCCGCTCACTTGTAGTCGTCGCGTGACACTTCTGAAAATTTAACCTTAACGCCCAATGCCATGTTAGTGAAAACCTATAGCGCAGCCGTCAACGGCCTTGAGGTGACACCCGTCACCATCGAGGTGAGTCTTAATGCCGGCGTGATGTACCGCATGACCGGACTTGGCGATGCGGCCGTCCGCGAGGGGCGCGACCGTATCGCGGCCGCCATGCAGTACA
This sequence comes from bacterium, assembly GCA_963637655.1. Lineage (GTDB taxonomy): Bacteria > Bacteroidota > Bacteroidia > Bacteroidales > Bacteroidaceae > Prevotella. The sequence continues at coordinate 6,784 of CAVHOL010000012.1, forward strand.
ACGGCTACAAATTTCCCCATGCCGATATCACGGTCAATCTGGCTCCTGCCGATCTCCGCAAGGAGGGCAGCGGGTTCGACCTGCCTCTGGCCATCGCCATACTTGCAGCCAGCGGCAGTGTGGTGTGCAGCGAGCTCGACCGCTATATGATGGTCGGCGAACTGAGCCTTGACGGGACCCTGCAGCCAGTGCGCGGCGCACTGCCTATCGCTATACGGGCAAGGGCGGACAAATACAAGGGTCTCATCGTACCCAAGCAGAATGTGCGCGAGGCTGCTGTGGTCAACCAGCTCGATGTGTACGGCATGGACTCGATGGTCGACGTGGTGAAATTCCTTACCGGGGCCGCCGTCTACGAACCCGAAAGGGTCGACACGCGTCGCGAATTCTACGAGCAGCAGTACCGCTACGATCTCGACTTCGCCGACGTGCGCGGACAGGAAAGTGTCAAGCGTGCCCTTGAGGTGGCCGCAGCCGGCGGACACAATCTCATCATGGTAGGCCCGCCGGGGTCGGGCAAATCGATGATGGCCAAACGCCTGCCTTCCATCCTTCCCCCGCTCACCCTGTCGGAAAGTCTGGAGACCACGCAGATACACAGTGTGGCGGGCAAACTCGGCCGCGGCACGTCGCTCATCTCGCAGCGTCCTTTCCGCGCGCCTCACCATACCATCTCGGAGGTGGCCCTCGTTGGCGGCGGCATCAATCCGCAGCCGGGCGAAATATCGTTGGCACACAATGGCGTGCTCTTTGCCGACGAACTGCCCGAATTCAACAAGACTACCCTTGAGGTGCTCCGCCAGCCGCTCGAAGACCACAAGATCACCATCTCGCGGGCCAAGTATACGGTGGAATTTCCATGCTCGTTTATGTTTGTCGCCTCCATGAACCCCTGTCCATGTGGCTACTACGGCGACTCCACCCACCACTGCATCTGCACGCCCGGACAGATACAGCGGTACATGAACAAAATCTCCGGTCCGCTGCTCGACCGCATCGACATACAGTGTGAGATCACTCCGGTACCCTTCAAGGACATTTCCAAGGCGCAGCCCGGCGAGTCGAGCGAGGCTATACGCAAACGCGTCATCAAGGCGCGCGAGGTGCAGACCGCACGGTACAAGGACTGCAAGGGCGTGCACTGCAATGCCCAGATGACCGAACGCATGATACACCAGTTTGCCGAACCCGACGAGGCCGGCATCGACATGCTCCGTACGGCCATGGAGCGGCTCTCCCTCTCCGCCCGTGCCTATAGCCGCATACTCAAGGTGGCCCGCACCATCGCCGACCTCGAAGGGGCAGAGCATGTCGAAACACAGCATCTGGCCGAAGCCATCGGCTACCGGACGCTCGACAGGGGCGATTGGGCGGAAAGGGGATATTGAGATTGTCTCGCCTCTCCGTCAGCCGGATGGGATGTGAAAAGACTAACCTACCTGAAAGAAAAATGATAAAGCGTTGCTATATATTGTTGGGCATCATACTCTGCTGTGTACGGCCTTGTGCGGCACAGGAGGAAAAAGCCTTGTTTGACGAGCTCGACCGTCTGCTCGACCGCCAAAAGGAGATGGTCTCTGAGAAGGAGCGCAGAATCAAGATCATCAAGGACGGACTGGCCGCTCCGCAGATTACTCCCGAACAGTCTTATGCTGTCAACAGCAGACTTTACGATGAGTACATGGCGTTCAAGTACGACTCTGCCTATAAGTACGTCAACCGAAATCTGTCGATAGCCAGGACACTGGGCAACCGGCATCTTTACCATGAGAGCGTGCTCAATCTGGTACATATCTTGTCTGTGGCGGGCCTTTTCAATCAAGCCTACGGATGGATGGACTCGCTTGAGGAAAAGGACCTGGAGGGCGATGACCTGTTGAAATATTACCATACTTATGGCGACCTGTACCTCTTCAGTTCCGAGTTCTCCGAAGGAACTGACTTCAACAAGGACAATCTGGAAAAGGCGCAGGCCTATCGTGAAAAGTGGAGACGGGCTTCCGTAGATTCGCTTTCGCTGAGTGCCGTGTCCAACCGGGCCGACCTGATCGCCTGGAGGGGCGACAACAGGTACGCCCTGGATATGCTGGAAAACTACCTCAGGTCGCACGGCACGATCGAAGGCCGTGACTATAGCATTCTGACCAGCACGATCGCCTTCCTTTACGGTACGCTGAACAACAAGCAGATGCAGAAGCGGTACCTCCTTCTGTCTGCTATCAATGATGCCAAAAACTGCATACGGGAGAACAACTCCTTGCGTGAACTTGCTTCCCTGCTCTTCGACGAGGGGGATATCAACCATGCCTACAAGTATCTGAACGTCTCCATACAAGATGCCAATTTCTATGGTACACGTCTGCGCAATGCGCAGGTGGCGCAGTTTGTGCCGAAGATCATCGAGAAGTATTACCAGAACAACAAGTCCCATCGCCAGTTTCTGACCGCTTTGCTGGTGATACTGGCCGTCATTGTCGTGGCGCTCATTGTCGCCCTGGTATTCATGCGGCGCTATCTGCACCGCTATCGCCAGGAGAAGGAAAAGGTAGAGCAGGCCAACCGCATGCTCAATGCCAATGTAGAGCAGATGGAGAAGACCAATACCCTGCTCAAGGTGCACAGTGCCATCAAGGAACAGTACATAGGCCGGTTTATGGAACTCGTGTCGGTGATCATCGAGCGGACCGAGGCCCAGCGCAAACAGGCAAACCGCTTGGCCCGCGACCACAAACTGCCCGAACTGTACTCCTTGCTGAAGAGCACTGAGTATGTGTCGCAGAACACCAAACTCTTCAATGAGAACTTTGACGAGGCCTTTCTCAATATCTATGCCGACTTTGTGGAGAAGGTCAATGACCTGCTGTTGCCCGAATACCGTTATACGGTCGAGCGGCAGTCACTCAACACCGAACTGCGTATTCTCGCCCTCATCCGCCTGGGCATCACCAACAACCAAAAGATTGCAAGCATCCTGCAGTCGAGCATCACCACCATCTATACTTATCGGAGCAAACTCAAGAGCCGCTCCGTCTACAAGAACGACTTTGAGAAAAAAGTGATGGAGATTGATGGCTGAAATTTCCGATGTCAGACTATGTCCTCAAAAAACCGGTGTATAGGTCAAAAAACTCTGTAGAGGCAGCCCAACACGACATTGCATATTCCAGCCCTGCAAGGGCGTAACGATCCCAGCCCAGGGTAAGCGGAGCGGCGACAGCCGCGAAGCGTCACCCTGGGTTTTACGCGGTGGGGAGGAAGGGTGGCCTGTAGGGTCACCACAAGTGCCGTGACATTCTCTTACCCTACGCCTGACGGTTTTCCCAGTATCCTTTGGACACATGCCCCCTCAAAATAGCCTTTTTATACTTTGGAAAACCTTTGATTTTGCTATATATGTCGAATTGCTAACCTGCTGAATGACAGACAGATCGTGTTTAGATTGATTTTGATTTTTGCTTGTGGCCGTTGAGGGGCGTCAGAAAACGTCCTATCTTTGCCGTCGCGAACCTAATAGCAAATATATATGAATCGATTTTTACTGTTATTCTTGACATTCGTCTTTTGGTGTCAAGTCCAGGCTTCGGCCATCCGGACGAAATCGCCTGACGGTGGGCTTGCCGTAGACTTTGAGTTGGTTCAGGGCGTTCCTTATTATAGGGTGGCCTGGCAGAAAGAAACTGTCCTCCAAAATTCCCGGATGGGCTTTCTGCTTGCCGACGGAGCCTTGGACAAGGATTTCAAGGTCATCGGGGTCAAGCGCGCGTCACATGACGGGATGTGGCGCGAACTGTATGGTGAGGAAGACTCGGTACGCAACCATTATCAAGAGACGACGGTCATGCTCCAGCAGACCCGTGGACTGAAGCGCCGGCTCGACATCGTATTCCGTGTCTTCAATGACGGTATGGGCTTCCGCTATATCATACCCGAACAAAAAGGGCTGGACAAAATTGCCGTCAGCGAGGAGCAGACCCAGTTTTTTCTCTCCCATGACGTGCCGGCATGGTCGATCTCCCTCAATCATATCGAGTACTACGAGGGCATCTACAAAAGATCGCCTGTCAGCGAGAAAGACACAGTGTGCACACCGCTTACCATCGAGTATTCCCCGAATATCTTTATGGCCATCCATGAGGCTGCCCTCGAAGACTATGCCACCCTCAACCTGACCCCGCAGGGGCATTGCCTGACGGCCGCCCTTTCTCCCTGGAGTGACGGCATGAAGGTGTATGGCGAGAAGACCGTCAAGTCGCCTTGGCGCACTGTCATCTTTTCTTCTACGGCGGCGGGGCTCATTACCAATCGGGTGATGCTCAATCTCAACGAACCGTGCCGCATCGCAGACCCGTCCTGGATCGAGCCGGGCCGGTATATCGGAATCTGGTGGAGCATACACCAGAAGAAACACACCTGGCATATGGGGCCCCATCATGGAGCGACAACGGCCAACGTGAAGCGGTATATCGACTTCGCTGCCCGTCATGGATTCTCAGGTGTCCTGTCGGAAGGCTGGAATTACGGGTGGGGCCAAGGCGAGACGCTCACCTATCTGAAGCCCTATCCCGACTTCGACATTGAGGAAGTCAACCGCTATGCCCGCCAGAAAGGTATCCGGTGGATAGCCCACATGGAGTCATGGGGGCGGGCCGGACTGGTCGAGAAAGAGATGGATGAGGCTTTCGCATGGTACCACAGTATGGACGTGAATACGGTGAAGACCGGATATGTAGGCCATCTCATGGACGGCAAGGAACTGCCCAGCTCGCAGTACGGCATCCGTCACTACAGAAAGGTCGTGGAGTGTGCCGCCCGCCATCACATGATGGTCGACAACCATGAACCGGCCATGCCTACAGGTCTGCAGCGCACCTATCCCAACCTGATGACCCAGGAGGGTGTGAGAGGACAGGAGTACAACGCCTGGGACCCCAAGGGCGGCAATCCGCCTGAACATACGGTGACGCTGCCCTTCACCCGCTGTCTGGCCGGACCGATCGATTTCACGCCGGCCATATTCAATTTCCGTGGCGCAGTGAAGGATATCCATCCCCGCTCCACGCTCAGCAGGCAGTTGGCCGAGTTTGTCGTGCTTTACAGTCCGCTGCAAATGGCGGCCGACGACATAGAGAATTACGAGGGACAGCCGGCCTTGACCTTCATCGAGAACTGTCCTACCACCTGGAGCAGGACCATCGTGCCCAATGGCGAGATTGGCAAGTACATCACCGTCTGCCGCAAGGAAAGGGACGGCGACCGCTGGTTTGTCGGTGCTATGACCGACGGCACGCGTCGCCGACTGGACATCACGCTCGACTTTTTGGACGCCGGCAAAACCTATCTCGCCGTCGTCTATGAGGACGGAACGGATGCCGACTATGAAACTAACCCGTATGCGATGTGCATACGCCAGACAGAAGTCCGAAAGGGCGATATGCTGAATCTCTCCCTTGCCCGGGGCGGCGGTGCAGCGGTCAGAATACAACCCCTCAAGTGACGGACAATCATCAAAAACATATAATACTGTACACATGAAAAAATCTAAACAACTACTGAAGAGTGTGTGTCTGCTCATCGCTTTCACCCTCTTTGCCATTGACATGGCGGCACAGGCCATACACGGCAGTGTCAAGGACAATGCCGGTGAAGCTGTCATAGGTGCAACCGTGCAGGTCGTAGGCCAGTCGAAGATTGTCGTGACCGACATCGACGGCAATTTCACCATCAGTGCCAAAAGCGGAGAAAAACTGAAAATCTCCTATATGGGCTACCATCCGCAGGAGGTCGCAGCAAAAGACGGCATGTCGGTCACGCTGCAGGAAAGCTCCTCCGAGCTGGAAGAAGTTGTCGTGGTGGGATACGGCTCTTTGGCCAAAAAGGAAATCTCCAGTTCTATCGTGCAGGTAGACAAGTCGCAGTTCAACCAGGGTGCCGTGACCGACCCGATGGAACTGATCAGCGGAAAGGTGGCCGGTCTGAACGTCAATGCCACGGCCGATGCCAATCCCAATGCCCTGTCTTCCATACAGGTGCGCGGTGCCGGATCGCTGCAGGCCGGCAACGGTCCGCTGATTGTCATTGACGGAATTCCCGGCGGCGACCTTCGCAATATCTCCACACAGGATGTAGCGTCTATCACTGTATTGAAGGATGCCGGCTCTGCCGCCATTTACGGTACGCGCGGTGCCAACGGCGTCATCCTCATCACCACCAAGCACGGCTCCGGTAGCCAGGGCGTTGTCAATGTGACCTACGACAGTTGGGTAGCGGCCAATATTGCCAAGGGCAAGCCCGAAGTGCTCTCCACTGACGAGTACCGCCGCAGCCAGCGCGGCAAGGATTACGGTTACGATACCAACTGGTATGACGAGATCACGCGCAACGCTTCCTACAATGTCAACCAGTATCTCTCTATCGAGGGTACTACCAAGAACGGCTATTACGGAGCGAGTGTCAACTTCAAGAAGGCCAACGGTCTGGATATCGCCAGCGGACGCACCGAGTACGGCGGACGCTTTGTCACCGAGCAGCGCGTACTCGACAACAATCTGAAATTCAACGCATCCTTGAGCCTTCGCAAGGTGCATGAGGAGTATGGCAACGACGGTATGTTTGACACCGCCCTCACCCTCAACCCCACACTCCCCGTCTACAATGCCGACGGCAGCTACTATCAGCCGACGTCCCCTACGGGTGTCTACAATCCGGTGAGCGTACTGAAGGAGAACAAGAGCGACGGCGACCGCATCTATCTCTTGGGCAATGCCGACGTGCAGTGGAATATCCTCAAGATGGAGCACCACAATCTGAGCACCTCCTTGAGTTATCAGATGCAGTACAACGACTACAAGAACAACTACTACACCCCGATGGCGTCAAGCCAGTCCTATTGGGACGGCTACAAGGGCGAGGCTTCCATGAAGTACCAGAAGTGGTGGACCAACCGCACGGAGTGGCTCGTCAACTATACGTGGACGATACCTTCACATGTGCTCAAGTTTGTCGGCGGCTATTCCTGGGAACGCTCCAACTGGCAGCAGCAGGGTATGAGCAACCACAATTTCACCTTCGACAATCCGGGATATGAAGGCATCGGCAGTGGTACGGGCCTGAAAGACGGCACGGCCAATCTGTATGCCGGACGCTCGGAGTCGACACTTATCGGTTTCTTCGGCCGTCTGAACTACAACTTCCGCGACATGGTCTTCGCCTCGTTTGCCCTGCGCCATGAGGGCAGCACCAAGTTCGGCAAGGACAAGAAGTGGGGCAACTTCCCTTCAGCCTCTTTGGCATGGGAGATGACGAGAACCCCGGGTATGGACATTCTCGGCAAGGCTTTCCAGAGTCTGAAGGTGCGTGCCTCCTACGGTGTGACCGGCCGCTCCGACTTCGACGCCTACCAGTCTACCCCTACCTATTCGGCCAACGGCGCATACTATATGGACGGCCAGTGGGTGACGGGCTACGCTCCGTCGTCCAATGCCAACAGCAAACTGGGCTGGGAGAAGAGCAAGGCTTTCAATGTCGGTCTTGACTTCGAGGCTTTAGGCAGCCGTCTTCGCGGAAGTGTGGAGTACTTCGACCGCCGCTCCGAAGACCTGCTCTACAACTATACGGCTCCCCAGCCGCCGTATGTATGGGACAATATCCTTGTCAATGTGGGCACCACCAAGAATACTGGCGTAGAGCTGTCGCTGAGTTACGACGTCATCGCCGGGAAGAAGGCCGGCTGGACCACAGGCATCAATTACTCCTACGGTACGACAAAGTTTATCAAGTTGTCCAACGACATCTACAAAGCCTCTTACATCGATCTCTATCAGAAGCCGGGCGTCGGTACCAACGAGTACTTCTTCCGTGTACAGGAAGGCGGCAAGGTAGGCCAGTTCTGGGGCTACGAGTATGCCGGACACGACGAGAACGGCAATATGCTGGTATACAACAAGAACAACGAGAAAGTGCTGACCACCAACGTCGATGCTTCTGACAAGCGGTATATCGGCAATGGCGCTCCTTCGCACTTCCTCTCGTGGAACAACTCCTTCCGCTACAAGAACTGGGATCTCAGTTTCTCGATGAACGGCGCTTTCGGCTTCGACATCTTCAATATGCGCAAGTACGGTATGGGACTCCAGCTCTGCGGAACGGACAATGTGCTCCGCAGTGCCTACCTCGACGACAAGGATGTCAAGAGCGGCGGCGGTGTCATCTCTTCCTATTTCCTGGAGAAGGGCGATTATTTCAAGCTGGACAACCTGACATTGGGCTACAGTTTCGGACTCAAGAACAAGCGGCTCTTGGAGAGTCTCCGCATATATGTCACAGCCAAAAACCTTTTCACCATCACGTCTTACACCGGAAACGATCCTTCCATCGTCACCCAGACAGGCATAACGCCTGGCGTAGACGTCACCAGCGCCTATCCTACGGCCACCCAACTGAGTCTCGGTGTGACAGTGAGATTCCACTAAGCAGGGGCATAATGCGTGGAAATATTTATACCGTGCCTTAACAAACAAAACCAAAAAATCAGAAAACTATGATGGATTTCAAGAAATACAGTCTGGCCGCCGCATTGGGGCTGGTCCTGGCCGCCTCTTCCTGTACCGACCTCGACGAGAAGGTGTATGACCGTATCGACGCGTCGACATTCTATCAGGACGAGTCGAGTGTCAAGGGTGCCGTGGCTACCATTTACAATCAGGCCGGCAACTGTTTTGCCGAGCGCTTCTACTTCCTGCAGGAATTGCCTGCCGACCAGATAGCCTGGCGCGTGTGGAACGGCGGACAGTGGGGCTATGACGAGGGCGAGAAGTATGTGCTCTCCACACAGACCTGGACATCGGAGTCGAAGATCATCAAGGACGCGTGGACCAACTGCTGGCCCATGGTCGGCCTGGCCAACAATATCATCAACGACCTGGGTCAGGTGCCCCCGTCTTCGCTGGGCATGACCGAGGCAAAAATGAATGCCTACACCGCAGAGGCCCGCACGCTCCGTGCATGGGCTTACTACAATATGTTTGAGGTGTGGGGCGGCGCCCTTCCGCTCAATGTGTCGTCGAGTACGGATATTCCCGGTACGGCTGACGCAGACTGGAACACCAGCTGCAAGAAAATCTACGACTTCATCATGACCGAGCTGGACAATAGTGTGGACGCCCTTCCCAAGGAAGGCGGCGATAACTCTACGCGCAACCGTGTCAACCAGGCCATGAACCGTATGCTCAAGGCCCGTCTGCTGCTCAATGCTCCGGTCTTCATCGGTGAGGACCACTATACCGAGTGTGAGGAACTCAGCAAGCAAATCATTGCCGGCACATATGGTACCTATGCGTTGGCCGACGACTACCGCACCATCTATGACAATGACAAGTGCAGCGAGGTGATCTTTGCTTTCGCCTGTGAGGACGGACAGGGAGCGACCAATGCCTGGACAAATATGCGGAACATGCCCATGCTGCAGTACAACTACGACAAATACTTCAATGTGACCCAGTTCTCCGGCATCGGCGCATGGAATTGCTGCATCGTGACACCTTCCCACGACAATTCGGGCAAGGTGCTGTCTACCGGCGGCACCGACACGGGCGGCAAGAGCTTCCTGCTCGACTACGGCGACAAGTTGGGTGCCGTATGGGACCGTTTCGACGACCGTGACCTCCGCAAGGCTCCTTTCGTGTACAACGCCTCTACGCAGAAGTGGACGGGCAACTTCCTCAAGGGTGCCCAAAAGGAGAACTTCGGCAAGGGCGCTGCCATGAAGGCTGATGCCGACCGCGACGGCCAGGATCTGGTGTTTGTCGACCAGCTGGGTACCTTCCAGAACAAGGGACGCAATCTTGAGACCGTCATGTCTCCCCGTTGGGGCGAGACCAATTCCGGTTACCGTCTGGTGAAGTACCCCATCTACAACAATGGCGACAAGTGTGCGTTCAAGGACATCGACGAGGTGGAGTTCCGCTTGGCCGAGGCTTACTACAATGTGGCCGAGTGCGAGATGCGCAAGGGCAATGCCGGAGCGGCCAAGGAGTATGTCAACCAAGTACGCAAGCGCTACTTTGCGTCGGCAGACTGGAACAAGGTCAAAGACCAGCCCGGTCCTGGATTCTCCGCTTTCGACGGCGACTGGATGCTTTCGCAGTGGGGACTCGAATTTCTGGGCGAAGGCCGTCGCCGCCGTACCGATCTGCGCCGTTACGACAAGTTTACGCAGGGCCAGTGGTGGTTCTTCGGACGTGCCACGGAAGACGGCGTCGACCTGCCCGCCAAGCGCGACCGCAAGTACGAGTGGTATCCGTTGCCGGAGTCAGCTCTCTCTGTCAACCCCGGACTGATACAGAACCCCAATTACAAGAACAAATAAAACCGCATCATCACTATGAAGAATATATTGAGAATGGCTATGCTGCTGTTGTCCTTGTCAGGATTGCTGGGCAGCTGCAGCAGTGAGGAAGACCTTGTCTTCGACCACGAGAAACCCGCCTTCGAACTGAAGTCTGACAAGATATTGCTGGAGGTGATACCCCCTTCTGCTACTGCCTCCGACGAGGATGTCTATATCGTAGGCGCCTTCAACGGACTCGATGACGCAAGTGTCATCGGCAATGACCAGTGGAAACTGACTCCCAGTGAGACCATCGCCCAGAAACGGGGCATCTATCTCGATCCCGCCTCCTTCGTAGCCGGCAAGACCTTGGCCGACGGATGGCATTTCGTCTCTTCCGTGCAGCGCAACGAGGTGACGGCCTTGGGCGGAACGGTCAACCGCACCGACAACTATGCCGTCGGTACGCGTACCAATATCTATATCTCCAACTGGGCCGCTTACTTCGATCCCGCTCCGGTAGAGAAGGAGCATGACGGATTTGTGGTCTATGTCGACAACCAGACCACTTGGGGCGACGCCCTCGCCATGTATATGTGGGGCGATGTCAATGATCTGAACGGCGGATGGCCCGGCATGCAGCCTACCGGTACGGAGGTGAAGGACGGCGTGAACTATACCTATTTCGATATGGGCGAGGAAAATTCCGGACTGACCGAGAATCTTATCTTCAACAACAACGGTGGAGGCAGCCAACTGGCCGACTTCAACTATACCATCACGCGCGACATCTATCTCCGTATCACCGATACGGGCGTGGAGGAGATCACCAACGAGCCCAAGCACGACGGCTATGCCGTATTTGTCGACAACCAGACCTCTTGGGGCGACGGTCTCACCCTCTATATGTGGGGCGATGTCAATGATCTGAACGGCGGATGGCCCGGCATGCAGCCTACCGGAACGCAGGTCATCAATGGTGTGACCTACACTTACTTTGACATGGGTGAAGGCAACACCGGACTCGAAGAGCATCTCATCTTCAGCAATAGCGGCGCGTCCCAGTTTGACGGGCCTGTCTACACGATAGACCATCATCTCTATCTCCGACTCACAGATACGGGCGCGACCGAGATCTCTCCGTTCGGTGACGGTGAGAACGAGGGGAAGTCGCATGCATCTAATTCAATTTCGCTTCAATAGGCCAGTTATATATATTGTATTTAAAAGTTAGTTAGAATGAAAGAACTCGTGCTTAACAAGTTCTTTGCCCTCACCATGTTGCTGTCTTCTTTTGGGGACGGCAATATGGTGTCGGCCATGAACGCACCGGCCGAAATTGCCGGCAATGACTATGTGACAGAAATCAACGCCAAACAATACGACGCCGGCCATCAGCTCATCTATGAGATGAATGTAGGTTCCTTCACAGAGGAAGGTACCTTGTCTGCCGCCCGGCAGCAGCTGTCGAGTCTCAAATCGCTGGGTATCGATATCGTGTGGCTCATGCCGGTCTATCCCCGTGACGGCGGTCTCAACAGTCCGTATGCCGCTACCGACTTCAAACAGGTGAACCCGTCATACGGTACGGTAGCCGACCTGAAGGATTTTGTGGCCGCAGCCCATACCCTGGGCATGAAGGTGTGGCTCGACTGGGTGCCCAACCATACGTCGACCGTTGCCGGATGGGTGACGACTCACCCCGAATACTACAAGACGGTCGACGGCGAGATGGTGCACCCGAACAACTACAACGATGTCTATCAGCTCGACTATACCAATGCCGGACTTGTGGCTGCCATGAACGATTGTCTGACCTACTGGATCGACGAGGCCGACATAGACGGATACCGTTGCGACTATATCAGCAGCAGTGATATCCCCGTGAGCTATTGGCAGAGCACAATACCGATGCTCAAGGCCTACATGTCTGGAAAGGAAATCACCATGCTGGGCGAGTCAGACTTCACCGATGCCAACAACGTGCGGTTGCAGTCGGCCGGGTTTGACTATGATTATGCGTGGAATTTCCAAAGCAAGCTGGCAGACTACGGTACGGACAATGTCTATGCCGCCCCCTTGCGGGTCTATGCGCAGAATCTCGTTGCCGCCTCCAAGGAGATGAACGTGTCACGCATGCTGTATCTCACCAACCATGACCAGAACTGGAACGAGAAGGCCAAGACACTGACGGCCAAGTACGGACAAAACCGCTATCTGCTCACCGTATATGCCTTCACCCTTTGGGGCATGCCCCTGGTCTACAACGGACAGGAGATTGGCGGCAACCAGGCGCTCAGCTATTTCTCGGATACCAAGATCGACTGGAGCCAGGCCGACGCAAAGATGCTCAATACCATCCGCACTTTGGCCGCTGTCAAGCATACGCAGCAGGCACTCTTCGACTCCGCCAATCCTTCGGAAAATGCAGAACCTTCCTTCTTGACCACCAACAACGGCCAGGTGCTGGCCTACAGGCGCACCGCCGGCGACAGTGAGGTGCTGGTCATCTTGAATACATCAGCCGCTGCGCAGAAGGTCAGCCTTTCCGGCATCGAGGGCAGCTATAGTCTGTGGCTCAACAGCGAAACGGTGGCCAAGGGCGTAAGCCGTCATCAGACCAGTTTCTCGGGTACGCTTGCTCAGGAGATTGAGGCCAAAGGCTATCGGGTGTATATCAAAGGCAGTTTTCCGGATGAGGAAAACTTCACGGCCATCACTCCCGTCTATGCAGCACACCCTGCAGGTGGCAGCGGAGACTATTACAACATGAGCGGACAAAAGGTGCCGAAGCCCGGCAATGGGGTATTCATCCATCAAGGCAGAAAATATCTCGTGGACAACCGATAAATTGGCGCTTTGTCCGATATGCCTGTCAAAAAGGAGAACTTGGGCCATTGCAAAACTGAGAATAAGGGAAAAATCTGGAGGAAAAAGTCATTTGTGTAAACGTGTGTAATGCTTTTCTTGCACGAAAATAGGGAAAAGACTACTTTTGCATCGTCTTCCGGAGACGAAAAAACATGAAGGGCGGGGACAAGATGTTCTCGCCCGTCATAATTCTGAATACGCTAAAAAACAAACGACAATGAAAATGAAAAAGACCGTTCTCTTGATGCTGGCCACAATGCTGACATTCGCTTGTGCCCAGGCTTCCGAAACCTGCGGCACGCTCACACCCGGCAAGGACAAAGTGTATGAAAAGTGTGAAGTGATGCCCGAATATCCCGGTGGCCAGTCTGCCATGATGATGTTTATCGGAACCAATCTCGTTTACCCCAAGGATGCCATCACGCGGGGCGAGCAGGGAAAAGTGTGCGTCGGATTTGTTGTAGATAAGGACGGAAGCATCACCGATGTCAGTATCATACACTCCGTGTCGAAGACACTCGACGAGGCTGCCATTGAGGTGGTCAAGAAGATGCCGAAGTGGACTCCCGGAAAGCATAAGGGAAAAGTCGTGCGGGTGAAGTACGCGCTTCCCATTATGTTCAAATTCAGTAAATGACGCCCTGTCCGTATGACACGGACTTGCTCCTCGGAAGTCATGCCGGGTGTAATGTCAGAACCATCTATTGTAGTATCCGATGAAAGGTCTGCAAACCTTCCTGCTCTCTCTTCTTGTGCTGGCCGCTGTGCTTTGTGCGTGCGGCCGGCACAATGCGTACCGGCGCGAACTTGCCGGGTGCGACCGTATGGTGACCGACCATCCCCATGAGGTGGTCGACCGCCTCGAAGCGCTCGACTCCGCTGCCCTGCGCTCTCCGGCCGACAGTGCGATGTACGAGCTGTTGTACGGCGAGGCCATGCGTCGTCTGGGAATCACTTTTACCCGGGACACGCTCATACGCCGTGCGGCCAAGTATTTTTCGTCCGTCGGTGACGATGGCCTCTATGCCCGCGCCTTGTTGCAGTGGGGACTTACCCTGTATGACGCGCGCCGGTATGTCGATGCCGTGCAGCGGCTGAAGACGGCCGAGCGTGTGGCCGCCCGTGTACAGTCTCCTGAACTTACCTACCGCATATACATGGCCTTGGGCGATGTCAACCGTGCGGCGGGGTGCGGCACGTTGTCGCTCGCTTGTGTACGCAAGGCCCTCACGGCAGCCCGGCAGTCGGGACGTACCGATGACGAGGGGGCTGCGCTCAATGCCCTGGCTTTGGCTTTCCTGCAGACCGATAGCATGGACAGCTTCGCGCTTGCCGTGCGCAGCGTGCGGGCCGTATTGCCCCGTGTCGCCAAAGACCGGAGGCCGGCATTGGTCTCTACCGTTGCCATGGACAGGCTCATTGCCGGTGATACGGTGACCGCCCTGCGTATGCTTGAGGACAATTGCGATGCCGATCCTGACCGCCGCGCTTCGCTCTATTTGGGCGACGTGTATGCTGCACAGGGCAGAATGAAGCAGGCCGTTTCCATTTGGTATGACGCGGCCGACTCTTTTGATCCTGATATCTGCCGCACTGCCCTGCAGCGCCTGGCAGATGCGGCCGCCAGCCGTTCGGATACGGAAAGTGCATTGTATCTCAGCCAGAAACTCAATGAAGTCTATGCCCGGGCCGTCTCGCCAGAGGAGACAGCGCAGGTGGCGGACGTACAGACGCGGTTTGACAAGGAGACGGAACAGGGGCATGCCCGCCGTATGTGGCTGGTCTGTGCCGTTGTCGGTGCGGCGGTGCTTGTGGCAGCGACTGCCTTGTGGAGCTATGACCGGCGGCGTATGCACCGGCTGCGCCGCGATATCGCCAAGTACCAGAAAGACCAGGCCAAACCGGTACAGTGGACCAGCACCGACGCGCTGCTCTCCGCTCCGGAAGTGCAACGGCTGCATGAGGCTGCATCGCGGGGCGAGGAGGCCGATCGCGCGATGTGGAACGGTCTGCACCATTTTCTCGGTGAACATGATGCCCGCCTGTCTGCGTTGCTGGCCGACCATCCTACGCTCGCATGGGGTGAGGTGAATGTCATCATGCTTATCCGCCTGCGCTTTGCCCCGTCTGAGATGGCCGTGCTTACGGGTACG
Organism: bacterium; assembly: GCA_963637655.1. Classification (GTDB taxonomy): domain Bacteria; phylum Bacteroidota; class Bacteroidia; order Bacteroidales; family Bacteroidaceae; genus Prevotella. The sequence continues at coordinate 22,132 of CAVHOL010000012.1, forward strand.
TCGTCGCAGAGCGTGACCAATCTGCGCGTGCGCCTTCTCCGCAAGATGTTTGGCGAGAAGGGTGGGGCACGCGATTTCGACGCCCGTATCCGCCTGCTGTGATGCGTTGACGTTGCTTTTTGTTTTGATACGTGAGCCGGTCCCTTCCGTGGCGATGCCTGACGCCGGGGTGGGACCGGCTTTTGGCGGCTTGAACCAAGACTGTCCCCGTGTTAATATTTATGTTAAAGTAATGATACTTTGAAATAAATGTTGTATTTTTGCAGCAATATAAAGGAATTCCCCCCCGGAAGGCAGGTTCTAAAAATACCGTTGACTGATCTTTTTAGAACATGTCCCAATGCTTGGAACAGGAAAAACCGGATAAAAAACAAGAACAAGCGTGGCCCATTGGCGCCACGCCTTAATTCTACCCGCAATGTCGTGTATTTTACATATCGAGACGAGCACTCAGGTATGCTCGGTAGCCGTGAGCGAGAACGGCGCTTGCATTTTCAGTAAGGAAGAACACAGCGGCCCAAGCCATGCCGCCAAACTTGGAGGATTCGTCGACGAGGCGATGTCTTTCGCCGACAGCCACGCCATACCGCTCGATGCAGTGGCCGTCAGCTGCGGCCCCGGATCGTATACGGGATTGCGTATCGGCGTTTCGACGGCGAAGGGAGTATGCTTCGGACGCGACCTGAAACTGCTGGCCGTACCTACGCTTGAGGTGATGTGCGTGCCCGTACTCCTGCACAAGGAACTGGAAGACAGCGCATTGCTCTGCCCGATGATTGATGCCCGCCGTATGGAGGTATACTCCGCCGTCTACGACCGTGCGCTGAAACCGCTGCGCGGTATCGAGGCCAATGTCGTGACAGAAGATACCTATCGGGAGTGGCTCGACAAAGGTCCCGTGTATTTCTTCGGCAACGGCGCCGCCAAGTGCATGGAGGTCATCGGTCATCCCAATGCCCACTATATCGAAGGCATCGAGCCGCTGGCCAAATGGATGTTCCCCCTCGCCGAGAAGCGTTATCTTGACGGAAAAACTGAGGACGTAGCCTATTTTGTGCCGTACTACCTGAAGGACTTTGTGGCCAAGCTGCCCAAAAACCTGCTCTGATCTCCTTTGCGCAAACGCTTTTTCGCATTATCAAATTTTTTTTTAGACCCACCTCACCAAATATGGATATACAAGGATTAGACTACAATACCCAGCGCGAGCGTCTCAAACTGCCCGAGTATGGCCGCGAAATACAAAGTATGGTCGACCATGCCGTCGCTCTGACCGACAGGGCCGAGCGCCAGCGTTGCGCCGAAACCATTGTGGCCATCATGGGACGCATGTTCCCGCAACCGCAGAATACCCCTGACTACCGTCACAAACTGTGGGACCATCTGGCACTGATGAGCGATTTCAAGCTCGATGTGGACTATCCCTGCGATGTGAGCGAGGCCCGCACGATCACCACCAAGCCTGATCCGCTGCCCTATCCGATGACGCGCATCCCCGTGCGTCACTACGGCCATATGGTGTTTGAGATGCTTGAACGCCTCAAGACCATGCCTGACGGCCCCGAGTACAACGAACTGGTGCGGCTGACGGCCAACCAGATGAAGCGCGACCTGTACCAGTGGGGACACGGCTCGACCGACGACGAGAAGGTCATCTCCGACATTGCCAGTCTCACCGACGGACGCGTGCAGCTCGATCCCGACAAGTTCACCTTCTCCAAAGAAGACATGCGGCCGCAGACTTCTGCCGCAGAAAAAAAGAAAAACCGCAGAAAGTAAGACGATATGGAGACATTCATCATAGAGGGCGGACATCCCCTCAGCGGAACCATCACCCCCCAGGGCGCGAAGAACGAGGCTCTTGAGGTGATCTGTGCGGCACTGCTCACCGACGATGAGGTGCGCATCAACAATATCCCCGACATCCTCGATGTGAACAATCTCATACAGTTGCTGCGCGATATCGGCGTGAAGGTGACGCGGCACTCGCGCAACGACTATACCTTCCAGGCCGACCAGCTCAATCTCGACTACCTCGGCTGTGACGAGTACGTCAAGAAGTGCTCGGCACTGCGCGGCAGTGTGTTGCTGATGGGACCGCTGCTCGGACGATTCGGAAAGGCCACCATCGCCGAACCCGGTGGGGACAAGATCGGACGCCGCCGGCTCGACACCCACTTTCTGGGTTTCAAGTATCTCGGTGCCAAGTTTGTCGGCGACAGCGAACGCAAGGTGTACAACATTGAGGCCAGCCGTCTGAAGGGCTGCTATATGCTCCTCGATGAGGCTTCCATCACCGGAACGGCCAACATCATCATGGCTGCCGTGCTTGCCAAAGGCACGACCACCATCTACAATGCAGCCTGCGAACCCTACATACAGCAGCTCTGCCATCTGCTCAACGCTATGGGAGCAAAGATCAGCGGCATAGCCTCCAACCTGCTTACCATTGTCGGTGTCGAACGTCTGCACGGGGCGACACACCGCGTGCTGCCCGACATGATCGAGGTAGGCTCGTTTATCGGCATGGCGGCGATGGTGGGTGAGGGCATCCGCATCAAGGACGTGTCGGTGCGCAATCTCGGCATCATACCCGACGCCTTCCGCCGTCTCGGCGTGAAGATCAAGGTGGAGGGCGATGACCTCTTTATCCCCAAGCAGCCGCACTATGTCGTCGACTCGTTTATCGACGGTACCATCATGACTCTGGCCGACGCACCCTGGCCGGGACTCACACCCGACTTGATCTCCGTGCTCATCGTTGTCGCAACGCAGGCCCGTGGCAGTGTACTGTTCCACCAGAAAATGTTTGAGAGCCGCCTGTTCTTTGTTGACAAACTTATCGACATGGGCGCACAGATCATTCTCTGCGACCCGCACAGGGCGGTGGTCGTAGGCCATGACCACAAGATACAGCTGCGTCCCGGTCGCCTCACCAGTCCCGACATCCGTGCCGGCATTGCCCTGCTGATCGCCGCTCTTGGCGCCAAGGGCGTCAGCCGCATCGAGAATATCGCCCAGATAGACCGCGGATACGAGGATATCGAAAACCGTCTCAATGCCCTTGGGGCCAACATCAGAAGGGAGACGTGCTGATGATACGACGCGAGGAAGTATACAAGATCGGAAAGATCGGCAAGCCGCACGGCGTGTCGGGTGAGGTCAACTTCATGTTTGACGATGACGTATTCGACCGCACAGATGCCGAATATCTCGTGCTCGACATCGACGGCATACTCGTGCCGTTCTTCATGGAGGAGTACCGGTTCCGGTCGGACAGCACGGCCATCGTGAAATTCTGTGACATCAGTACGCAGGAAGCAGTGCGCGAGCTCACGGGGTGTGATGTCTATTTTCCCCGTGCCCATGCCGGCGGCGACGACGGCGTGGTGACATGGAGTGCCATTGTCGGTTTCACGGTCATCGATGCCGGAACCGGGAAAAAGGTCGGTACGATACGCTCGGTAGACGACAGTACGGTCAATACCTTGTTCGAAGTGGTCACAGCCGACGGCCAGGACCTTCTTTTGCCCGCCCACGAGGAGCTTATAGCCGATGTCGACATGACGGGCCAGGCCATCGTGATGCAGCTGCCAGAAGGGCTGTTTGACCTGTAGGCGCCGTATCGGTTTCCCAAAACAATTTTCCAGAATAAATATGAAAAAACAGATATGCATCCTCGGCTCTACCGGATCGATCGGTACCCAGGCCCTGGACGTGATAGCGCAGCACAGTGACCTCTATGAGGTGTACTGTCTGACGGCCAACAACCGTGTGGACGAGCTGGCAGCACAGGCCCGCAAATTCCATCCTGCAGCCGTGGTGATCGCCAACGAGGCCCATTACGACCGGCTGAAATCACTTCTCGACGATTGTCCCGATATCAAGGTGTATGCCGGAGCCGCCGCCCTCGACGACATTGTGGAGGCCGGACCGGTAGACATGGTGCTCACCGCCATGGTGGGCTACGCCGGACTTTCGCCTACGATACACGCCATTAAGGCGGGCAAGAAGATTTGTTTGGCCAACAAGGAAACGCTTGTCGTGGCCGGTGAACTGATCTGCCGGCTCGCGCAGCAGTACCATGCTCCAATCATTCCCGTCGACAGCGAGCACTCCGCCATCTTCCAGAGTATTGTCGGCGAGGACGGCAATGCCATCGACAAGATTCTGCTCACGGCCAGCGGCGGTCCGTTCCGCACGTTCTCCAAGGAGCAGATGGCCACCGTGACGGCCCAGGATGCGCTCCGTCATCCCACCTGGGACATGGGAGCGAAGATCACGATCGATTCCGCCACAATGATGAACAAAGGCTTTGAGGTGATCGAAGCCAAATGGCTCTTCGGCGTTCCGGTAGAGAAGATACAGGTGCTGGTACATCCCCAGTCTATCGTGCACAGTGCCGTGCAGTTTGAGGACGGCGCAGTCAAGGCGCAGTTGGGTGTCCCCGACATGCGGCTTCCCATACAGTACGCTTTCTCTTTCCCCCAGCGGTTGCCTTTGCAGGGCGACCGTCTCGACTTGTTCAAGCATACGCTCGAGTTTTTCGAGCCCGACCTTGACAAGTTCCGCTGCCTTGCCCTTGCCATGGAAGCCATCCGGCGGGGCGGCAACGTACCCTGTATAGTCAATGCGGCCAATGAGGTGGTCAACGAGGGATTCCGTCACGGACAGTGCTCTTTCCCCGCCATGGCCGAGATTATCGCGCAGACCATGGAGCGCGTGGCCTTCAGCGCCAGTCCCGACTACGACGTGTATGTGGCTACGGATGCCGAAGCGCGTACCGTTGCATCAGAAATAATGAACCAACAACGATAAAAACGCAATGGAAGTATTCTTGATCCGATTGCTGCAGTTCATGCTGGCAATCTCCATACTTGTACTTCTCCACGAGGGAGGACACTTCTTCTTCTCCAAACTTTTTGGTGTCCGGGTGGAGAAATTCTACCTTTTCTTTGATCCCTGGTTCCATCTTTTCGAGTTCAAACCGAAAAACAGCGACACGACATACGGTATAGGATGGCTGCCCCTGGGCGGCTATTGCAAGATTTCGGGTATGATAGACGAGTCGTTTGACACTGAGCAGATGGCGCAGCCTGCCCAAAAATGGGAATTCCGCTCGAAACCCGCATGGCAGCGTCTGCTCATCATGGTGGGCGGTGTGCTGGTCAATTTCCTTTTGGCGCTGTTCATCTATGCCATGTGCCTGTTCTATTGGGGCGACAACTATATCGCCGCCAAGGACATGACGATGGGCATGAAGTTCAACAAGGAGGCCAAGAACTACGGATTCCGCGACGGCGACGTGCTGCTCGGTACGGAGAAAGGTGCATTCAAGACCTATGGGGCTGACATGTTCCGCGACCTTTCCGAGGCCCGCCGGGCCGATGTGCTGCGCGGCGGCAAGAAGGTGAGCATTGTGCTCCCCGGAGAGATCAATCTGCTCAGCATGCTCAAGTCGAGCCCGCAGTTTGCTCGGCCGTTTATCCCGGCCGACGTAGACAGCGTGGTAGAGAAGTCCATCGCGCAGCGTATCGGCATCCGCAAGGGCGACAAGGTGATTGCCGTCGACGGCAAGACTGTCGACTCCTACAATGAGTTTACCGACGAACTGGGCCGCCACCACGACATGCTCGATGCCGCCAAAGACCATAAGGACAGTATAGAGGCACGCACGGTGAGCATCGCATTTGTGCACACCTCCGGTGCGAAGAGCGATACCTGCATCACCAAGGCGCTGCTTGGCGACGACCTTGTGTTCGGCTTTGCCGTCCGTCCGTTGGCCGACTACTATCGGTCTACCCATGTGTCGTACGGGTTTTTCGAGAGCATACCTGCCGGCGTGAAGTACGGCTGCAACGTGCTCTCGGGCTATGTAGACGACATGAAGTATGTGTTCTCGGCCGACGGTGCCAAGTCGCTTGGCGGTTTCGGTGCCATCGGAAGCCTTTTCCCCGCCACATGGGATTGGCATACGTTCTGGCTGATGACCGCCTTCCTGAGCATCATGCTGGCCTTCATGAACATACTGCCCATACCGGCGCTCGACGGTGGCCATGTGCTGTTCTTGCTCTACGAGATGATCACACGCCGCAAACCTAGCGAGAACTTCATGATCAAGGCCGAGTATGTGGGTATCGGCTTGCTGCTGATACTCATGGTGGTGGCCAATCTGAATGACGTGCTGCGGTTCTTGGGATATATGTAATGGCCGCTTCTATCAGCCGGCTTGGTCTGGCAATTAGGCAATTGTAGTTCGCAGCGGGTGTCTTGAAGCCCGTCTAAATATAAAAGTATAATGATACAATCAATGACTGGCTACGGCAAAGCAGTCGTGGCCTACAAAGGAAAGAAAATCAACGTTGAGGTGAAGTCGCTCAACAGCAAGACGCTCGACCTCTCCACCCGTATTGCTCCGCTCTATCGCGAGAAAGAGATGGAGATACGGCAGGCTGTCAGTGCGAAGGTGCTGCGCGGCAAGGTGGACTTCTCCATCTGGATAGAGAAGGAGAATGCGGTCGATGCAGTGTCGATCAATGCCGCTCTGGTGGAGAACTACACCCGGCAGATACGCGACATCGCCGACAAGACCGGATTGTCCGTACCGACGGACTGGTTCTCGCTGCTTCTGCGCCTTCCCGACGTGACGGCCAAAACTGATGTGGAGGTACTCGAAGACGAGGAGTGGATTGCTGCTCGCCAGTGTGTGGACGCCGCTCTCGACCAACTGGTGGCCTTCCGTACACAGGAAGGTGCCGCGCTGGAAAAGAAATTCAACGAGAAGGTCGACAATATCGAGCGTCTGCTCCACAGCATCGAACCCTACGAGAAGGCGCGTGTAGAGAAAATCAAGACGCGCATCATCGACGGACTCAAGAATATCCCCGACGTGGAGTATGACAAGAACCGCCTTGAGCAGGAGCTCATCTACTACATCGAGAAGCTCGACATCAGTGAGGAAAAACAACGTCTGGCCAACCATCTCAAGTACTTCCGCGAGACCATGAACGACGGATGCGGACAGGGAAAGAAGCTCGGCTTCATCGCCCAGGAAATGGGCCGCGAGATCAATACCACCGGCAGCAAGAGCAACAACGCCGAGATGCAGAATATCGTGGTCAAGATGAAGGACGAACTGGAGCAGATCAAGGAACAGGTGCTCAATGCCCTGTAAGACAGTATGTCCCGATAATTAAGAATCCTCCAACCAAATATAGAACACCATGGCAGGCAAACTCATCATCTTCTCCGCACCCAGCGGTAGCGGAAAAAGTACCATTATCGGCCGTCTGATGCAGCACCCGGAACTGCGTCTGGCCTTCTCCGTCTCCTGTACGAGCCGCGCTCCCCGTGGCACAGAGCGCGACGGAGTGGAATATTTCTTTCTCTCGCCGGAGGAATTCCGGCAGCGCATTGCTGCCGACGAGTTTCTGGAATATGAGGAAGTGTACAAGGACCGCTTCTACGGTACGCTGAAGTCACAGGTAGAGACGCAGTCGGCACGCGGAGAGAATGTGGTGTTTGATGTCGATGTCAAGGGCGGATGCCGTATCAAGGAGTATTACGGCGACCGTGCGCTGAGCGTATTCATACAGCCGCCGTCGGTAGACGAACTGCGCCGCCGTCTTGAAGGCCGCGGTACTGATGCCCCAGAGGTCATCGAGGACCGCCTGGCCCGTGCTGCCTACGAACTGACCTTTGCCCCCCGCTTCGACAAGGTGGTCATCAACGATGACCTCGACAAAGCCACGGACGAGGCCCTGGCCGCAGTCACCGTGTTCCTATCCAAGTGACGGTACGACTATGGAGAAAAAGGTGACGGCCATCTATGGCGGCTCGTTCAATCCTGTACACAACGGCCATATCGCGCTCGCCCGCCAGTTGCTCCTGCTCGGCGGGCTCGACGAGATATGGTTTATGGTGTCTCCGCAGAATCCGCTCAAGCGCAGTACCGATCTGCTCGACGATACCCTCAGGCTGGAGATGACCCGCCTGGCCCTGTCAGCCGAAACGGGCTTGGTGGCCAGCGACTACGAATTTCGTATGCCGCGTCCGTCGTATACTTGGCATACGCTCTGCGCTTTGTCGTGCGACTATCCCGACCGGGAATTTGTACTGATCGTCGGGGCCGACAACTGGGCCGTCTTTCCCCGTTGGTACCATGCCGATGACATCATACACAACTACCGCATACTGATCTATCCCCGAACGGGAACAGATATCGATGTGTCGGCACTTCCTCATGGCGTGACGCTGGTCGATACCGGACGCTACGACGTGAGCAGTACGATGGTGCGCGAGAGGGTCAGGGCCGGACAGCATGTCGACGGACTTATACCCCCGGTGATCCTACCGCTCGTGGAACGGTATTACAAATCTGTGACGGAAACGGAACAGATGCATTAATTTCCACCTTCCCTTTCTTTCTGTTTGATTTATTTCGCTACCTTTGTATCATGTATTACAGGTCGGCCTTTTGCCTGCTCGCATGTGGGTAAAAGACGGCCGATACGCATGAAAACAACTATAAATCAAATACGAAAGAACATGATCAAGAGATTTTTTCTGTCCGCACTCGTGCTTTGTTCGGCCTTGATGGCATCGGCACAGGTGCAGCGTCCGAAACTCGTTGTCGGACTGGCGGTAGACCAGATGCGCTGGGACTACCTCTACTACTATTACGACAAGTATGGAGAAGGCGGTCTGAAGCGTCTTGTCGACGAGGGCTACAGCTGCGAAAACAACCACATCAACTATGTACCCACAGTCACAGCTATCGGCCACAGTAGCCTCTATACCGGTTCGGTACCTGCTCTGACAGGCATTGCCGGCAATGATTTCCATATCGACGGCAAGACGGTGTACTGCTGCGAGGACAAGACCGTCAGCGGTGTAGGCACGACGAGCCGCGCCGGACAGATGTCGCCGCGCAACATGTTGGCCACGACCATCGGCGACCAGCTCAAGGTCGCTACCGATTTCAAGTCGAAGGTGATAGGTGTCGCCCTCAAGGACCGTGCTTCCATTCTGCCCGCCGGACACAGTGCCGACGCCGCCTACTGGTATGACAAGTCGGTAGGCCACTTCATCACGAGCACCTACTATATGGACAAGCTGCCCGAATGGGTGGAGAAGTTCAATAAGACCAACCATACCAAACCCGGCTATGACATCAAACCGACCAACGAGGGTGTCACGATGACCTTCAAGATGGCAGAGGCAGCGCTTGAGAACGAGCAGCTCGGACAGCACGACGTGCCCGATATGCTCTGCGTCAGCGTCTCCTCTACCGATGCAGTCGGCCATCAGTATGGTACGCGTGGTAAGGAGAACTATGAGGTATACATGCAGCTGGACAAGGATCTTGCCCACTTCCTCTCCGTGCTCGACGAGAAGGTGGGCCACGGCAACTACCTGCTCTTTCTCTCCGCTGACCACGGTGCTGCCCACAACCCCAATTTCCTCAACAACCACAAACTGCCCGGCGGCGGTTGGGAGTCGCGCGATGCCGTCAAGGCCATCAACGAGGCTCTCCGTGCACAGTTCGGTGTCGACATGGACTACGTCAACGACGTGATCAGTTACCAGTTCTTCATCAACCGCAAGGGCCTCGAGGAAAAGGGTCTCGACTATGAGAAGGTGAAGGCGGCTGCCATCGATATCCTCAAGAAGGACACGCAGTATCAGTATGTCGTAGACTATGAGAAGGCGAACACCACTACTATTCCGGCACGCATCCGTGAGCAGATCAACAACGGCTACAACCGTGAGCGCAGCGGAGACATTGTTGTCATTCTTCGCCCCGACTATTTCGAAGCCCATGTAGACAAGAACTATATCGGAACGCAGCACGGCGTGTGGGCTCCCTATGACACCCATATCCCTCTTGTGTTCCTCGGTTGGAATGTCAAGCACGGCAGTACATCCGTGCCGACCCATATCGTCGACCTTGCCGCTACGGTCTGCGCCATGCTCCATATCCAGATGCCGTCGGCCTGTATCGGCGACGCCATCCTTCCTGTCGTGGAGATGGCCAAGTGATATGAAGTATCGGCGGCGTAAATCTTTCTCTATTGGTGTTTGGTAAAAACTGTCTGACGTTGCAAGGCAGTCTTTCGCTTTTGGGGATACACAGGTTTTTATGGCCTGCTGTCTGTTGCCCCTGTAAGGGGCGCATATTTTGCCCCTATCTGTTAAAGTATATATTCTATTGCCCCTGAAAGGGGCGCATAATTCTTTATGATGTTGAACTATGCGCCCCTTTCAGGGGCAATGTAGTTGATAACCGAAAACGCAGGGGCAAGCCCCTGCGCTATATTATATCGTCCCTACGGGACTTGTTGTTTGCGATGTTTTTACCGGATACCAATAATCAGATGTCTCGGCGGCGTAAATCTTTAGAATCCGCCTAAAACGTGAAAAGGGCAAAAGTGCCATGCCAAGCACTTTTGCCCTTTTCCGTTTTGTCGTTATGTTCTGTGGCAGGGACAAACGTTGCACCTATTCCCACGATTCGGGCATGACGGCCCACAGTATTAGGTAGACGATACATCCGCTGAAGGCGGTGAATACGGTGGCCAACAGGTAGATGACCCTGACCAGTGTAGGGTCGATGTCGAGAAATTCGGCTATTCCGCCGCAGACACCGGCGATTTTCTTGTCGGCAGAACGTCTCAGTTTTTTGCTCATTGGTGTGGTTTTACGTTACGGCGGATGTTCAGATTCCGCCTCTTTTGGTTAGACGCGGTAGGGTAGAGAAAAGTTGCACGGCGCCGCCTATTCCATGCCGGGCACGAAACGGGCGAGGCTGTTGATGACCTCCTGGCGGCTTGTCCCCTCGCGTATGACAATCATGATGGTGTCGTCGCCGGCGATGGTGCCGATGATCTCGGGCACGTTGCTGCTGTCTATGTTGTAGGCAATGGCGCTGGCATAGCCCGGCCGTGTGCGTATCACGCCGATATTCCCGGAAAAGTTGATCGACAGATAACCGGGCATGCTGAGCATCTCGGTCGCTGCCTTCGGATTGGGGATGCGCTTGTACATCGTCTCGTTGGGCAGTACATACACGTACTTGCCGTTCATGCTGGCTGCCTTGGCCACCTTCAGCTGTTTCAGGTCGCGGCTCAGTGTGGCTTGTGTCAGGGCAAAACCTTCTTTCTGCAGAGCCTGCAGCAGCTCCTCCTGACTGCACATCTCTTGACTGGAGATGAGCATCTTGAGGGCTTCCATTCTGTCACTTTTCACTTTCATAGCTTCTTCTCACCTTGTTTTGTATAAATATCCTTTCTGTGTGCAAAATTAAATAATAATTTCTATATTCAAGATGGATGTTTCAATAAAAAATGATGAAATGTGCTTTCGAATTCTAAAATACGTCAATCTTTGTGTATTTTTATACTTTTGCTGAATCTGGTTCTAAGGGACTGTGTATGCAATAAAAATGGAAAAGGGCAACCGCTGCGCTGTGTGCGCCTTGCGGTTGCCCTTTGTGTGTATGGCTTGTCAGAACCCTTTATTTCTCGCTGCGTCCGAAGATGCGGAGCAGGTAGAGGAAGAGGTTGATGAAGTCGAGGTAGAGGGTCAGTGCACCCATGAGGGCGACTTTCTGTGTGCCGTCGTTCACGTCGTCGCAGGTAGCGAGCATCTCCTTGATCTTCTGCGAGTCGTAGGCTGTCAATCCTACAAATACCAGTACGCCGACGTAACTGATGATGAGGTCAAGTCCGGTGCTCCCCACAAACATGTTGACTACCGAGGCGATGATGAGGCCGATGAGTCCCATCAGAAGTATCTTGCCGATGGAGGTGAGGTCGGTTTTCGTCGTGTATCCTATCACGGCCATTGCGCCGAATGTACCGGCGGTGACCAGGAAGGTCTTGGTGATGACCGTCGCAGAGAAGACGAGGAATACCGACGACAGCATGGCGCCGTTGATGATGGAGTAGAGGATGAAGAGCATGGTGGCCGTGGTGAGCGACAGACGGTTGATGGCAGCGCTCACGCCGATGACGATGGCCAGTTCGGCGATGATGAGTCCCCACATGACGGCACGGCTGCTGTAGAGTGCCATCACGATGTTGGGCGAGCTGGCTACGCCGTATGCAGTGACTGCGGTGATGACGAGCGCCAGTGTCATCCATACGTATACCTTGCGCATGAGTGCGGGGAAGGCCGCAGAGAGCCATTTGTCGCGCTCTCTCGGCATGTTGTAGATTCTTTCCTGTTGCATGATAATGAGTGTTGTTTATTGTTTTTGTCTGTTTTCTTATAGGTTGTCGGCACTGTTGTGCCCGACATTTGCAAATATATGAATTTGTTGGTATATACGCAAACGCCGTGCCATACTTTTAGCGTTTTTTGTGGAGATGGCGTGGCGGTATTTCGTAGGGGTGATGTATATATTTTGTATAAAAAACGTAAGAAACGGCAAAAATACAGGACTGTTTTGCGATTTTTATCCGTTCTTACTGATTTTTATAAAAAAGTTAGTAATTTTGTCATTACTAAGCAAACTTTTCTATCAAGAAGGAATTGTGTTTTGTCTTAGGTGTCAGAATAAACGACGTCATCTTGTCAGTCGGTACCACCGAATCATCCTTGATGGAAAGACCTGAATTCACATTGTAATTATAAATAACACACGTTTTATGAAGAAACTCTATCTCATGCACACGCTTGTGGCAGGGCTGCTTATGGTGGCTTCGCTGGCGGTGCCGGTGGCTGGCCATGCCCAGCAGAACACCCGCCGTCCGCATGATGCGTCACGCAGTGCCATGCCAAAAGCAAAACTGCAGCTCAAGGAGACCGACGGAGCGGTGAAGACCGCCTACGGTATCCTCTCTTACGACGAGACCGACTCGAAGTACATCAACGGTCTGGTATCCTTCCCCTTGGACGACGGCGGACAGTTTACCCACATCCGCCTCTTCGGTGATGCCACCCACGATGTGACGGCTGCCGCCTACGCAGAAGGCTACTACTACATAGAGCGCACGCTGCTCGATGGCGAGACGATGGTGCCCGAGACCCTCTTGCGCTACGATATCGACAATGACAAGGTAGACACAGTCGGTGCGCTCAACGGATTTCTGCGTCACCTCAATGATATGTCGTATGACTATTCTACCAAGAAGATGTATGCCATCAGTTGTCCCTACTCGTCGAACTCGGTGCTTTACACCATCGACCTGAACACGGCTGAGAGCGCTACCGTCGCTTCGCTCGACAGTGCCTTCTTCACCTTGGCTTGCACATACGACGGCCGTCTCTACGGTATCACGTTCCAGGGCTATCTGTGCAGTATCGACAAGGCTACGGGCGCGCTGACGACCATCGGACATACGGGCTATCATCCCACCTACTTCCAGAGCATGGAGTTCGACCATGATACGGAGACGCTCTATTGGGCAGCCGACTTGCGCGAGTACGATACGCCTGACTTCATTGCCGAGGTCGATACGGCAACGGCTTTGGCCTATCCTATCGGACAGGTGGGTGACGGACCCGAAATCGCCGGTCTCTACATCCCCTTCTCCGCTTCTGCCGTCGGCACGCCTGCTGCTGCCGATGATTTCACTGCGACACCCGATGCCGGCGGTGCCAATCAGACCGTCATCACATGGACCAACCCGACCAAGACCTACGACGGCAAGGCTCTCACCGCTCTGACCAAGGTGACGCTCTATCGCAACAAGGAGGTCATCAAGGAGTTTACCGGTGTCGCACCCGGTGAAAAAATGAGCTACACCGATGCTACGGAGAGCGGTCTGGGACAGTTCTATACCTACTCGCTCGTTGCTACCAATGCCACTGGCGATGGTGCCGAGGCCCGCAGCAAGGTGTTCGTAGGCCATGACATTCCCACAGCTGTCGGATCGCTGCAACTTACCCAGCCCGCCTACGACGAGGCAGACCTCTCATGGACTGCCGTGGAGCAAGGCGTCAACGGCGGATATGTAGACAAGTCTACCCTTGTGTATTCGGTAGTGCGTATGCCCGGCAACACGGTGCTGGCCTCAGGTCTCACCGACACACAGTATGCCGACAAGAATATCACGCCGACCCAGCAATACTACTATGTAGTCAAGGCCACCAATGCCGATGGCGAGAGCGAGTCGGTGCAGACCGATCCCCAGGTGCTCGGTCCTGCTTACGGCATGCCTGTCGACTTTGATTTCACTTCATCAGCTACCGATGACTCCTGGACAGTGGTCGACGCCAACGGCGACGGCTATGCATGGATGTGGACAACGACGACTTCCGGCAAGGTGATGGGCCATCAGGCATCCAACACGGCCGTTGCCGACGACTGGCTCATCTCGTACTACATGCCGTTTGAGAAGGACGTGCGCTACCGTATCGATTTCGACGTGCACGCCTACAGTGCCGACCATATCGACTTCTACTTGCTCGACAAGATGGACTATGCCACGCCGCTCCAGTCGGTTGCCGCCTACGACTTCCAGGGCAATAAGGACATCAAGCACCATACCGTCTCCTTCACTGCAGCAGAAAGCGGCATGTACAATCTGGCCCTGCACGCCACATCTCCTATGCGTGCAGACTGGCTTGAGATGTACAACCTCCACGTACGCAAGGCCGAAAACTACAATTTGTCCGCCACATCGCTCTCCGGCGAGTCGCAGCCGATGATCGGCAAGGAGAGTACCTACACGATCGGTGTGGAAAACCAGGGAGTGAAAAAGGTGTACGCTTTCCGCGCTATCCTCAAGGACCACAGCGGCAATGAACTTACGCACAAGGATGTGGCCAAAACGCTCAATGCCGGCGACAAGATCGAAGTGGAACTGGCATGGACTCCTACCGACAAGACCGTAACTTCGCTCATCGGTGAGGTGGTGCTCATGGGCGGTACCGACGAGTACGCTGCCGACAACCAGACCGACTCGCTCGTGCTCAGCGTACGCGAAGCCTTCAACGGTGATGTCGTGGCTATCGGTACTACATCGACCACTTCGTCATCTTACGCTCCGTTTGACTTCTCCAACCAGCACGCCGCTGCCCTTTGTATCTACTCGGCCGACGAGATCGGCTTGACCCAGGATGCATATGTTGTCAAGACGGCTTGGCTCTACGATGCCCTGTCACTCACCTACAAGGATGTTGTCGACGCTCCTGTCAAGGTCTATATGGCCAACACCGATGAGATCGCTCCTTCAGCATGGTTGCCCGAGGATGCCTTTACGCTGGTCTATGACGGTACGCTGAATATCACCCGTGCCACTTCCGGCGAACTGACACTGCCGCTCGCTACACCTTTTCCCTACAAGAGCGGAAAGAATCTGGCCATACTGACCACCATCGACTGCTCGGAGTACTATCCTTACGTGGCCTTCACGCAGTACAACAGTCCGGTGTCGGGCAACTGTGCCTACGAGTGGGGCGCTTATTGGAGCACAACCGGGTTTGATTTCACCCAGTCAGGCCATAAGGATTATTATAACCGTATGCCGGCTGTCATGCTCTATATGAGCAAAGATGCTCCTACGGCTATCCATCCGGCTACTGACCTTGGCGATGCCGACTACGAACTCTTCGATCTCGCCGGTCACAAGGTTGGTGCCGGACAACTGAACAACGGATCGGTACCTTCTGCTTCGCTTGCTTCCGGCGTCTATGTCGTGAGCGTCAAGAAGGACGGAAAACGCCAAACCATGAAGATCAGCGTGCGCAAGTGATGCTTGTATGACGCATATTATACACTGAAGAAGGGCAATGCTCATTGCGAGCATTGCCCTTCTTCAGTACTATAGATAGGTTTCCTTTTCGGTATAGGTACCGGTTTCTGTCTTGTCGCAGAATGTGCCGTAGGCCTATTGCTTCTTGACGGCGCGTATGGGCAGGTTGTCGACGGTGGTCATCAGACAGTCGCGCATCACGCATTTCCCGTTTTTGTCGACAACGAGTGTTGGACAATACAGTTTCTTGTCAGCTCCGGTATAGACGAGGTTTGACCGCAGACACAACCGGTCGCCGTTCTCTCCCTCGATATAGGGCAGGAGAATGGATGTGCCGTTGTGGGTAAGCTCCATCACGGTGACGCCCCGCTTGCGCTTGTAAATGGCTGACTCGCAACATGAAGCCAGTTCCTGCAGCTGCTCGACGGTCGGTATGCACCAGTCATCGCCCATTGCTTGTGTAGCAGCGTCGTCGTTGCTTCCGGGTATGATGCGCTTGGCATTGTAGGTCTTTCCGCCAATGGTCCAGGTGGTCTCGGTACCCGGGACACGGTTGAGGGCCAGCAACCTCCGTTTGATGGTACTTTGCTGGTCGGCCGTCATCGGTGTGGTGTCGCCCCATTTGAAGAGCGATCCGCTTTCCCAACTGCGTTTGGCTCCGACATTCATGCCGCTCCACAAGGTTCTGCTCTCCATGTGGAAGTCGGCCACTGTCAGCGTGTCGGTCACTGGGGTGGGGAGTTTGTCGCGGTGTATGAATCGTATGTCGGACACAAGGTACATCGGAATCTGTATCTCTTTCTTTGGGAAATACTTGTCATTGGTCACGATCCTGAGATAACTGACGGTGTCAGTCACACTATTGATGGTATCGATCTTGAGTTCCTGTGCCGATATGCTGGCAGTTGCTGTAATGGCCGCAAACAAGAGGAGGCATACTTTTCTCAGCGTGTTAGCCTTACTTCTATTTTCTTTCATGTCTTCTGTTTTTTATGTTGATGTTCCATTCCTTGATGTTGTAGGCTGAATCTATGCGGCCGTCGGCAGTGAAGTATCCCGTGTCGTCTACATATACGTTGTCTTCCCGTGAAGTGTATCGTATGATGTTATTCCGGTTGCCGTATCTGTTCAGATACAGATTATACTTCATTTGGCAGCCGTCAAATTCTTCAGTATTCTTCAATTTGTCTTCTGTTATTACCGGCCGCAAGTTTCCTTCAAAACGGAAACCGTTGTCTACTATATTGTAAAAGAC
Source organism: bacterium (assembly GCA_963637655.1). Lineage (GTDB taxonomy): Bacteria > Bacteroidota > Bacteroidia > Bacteroidales > Bacteroidaceae > Prevotella. Next base: position 39,088 of record CAVHOL010000012.1, read on the forward strand.
TTTCTTGTTGTAGTTCTTTTTCCGATGGAAAGTAGTGCGCTCGCTTTCGGCAAATCGTGCGGAAATCGAATAGTCATCGGGAGTATTCTCGATGATGTTCCCGAGCAATAGAAAGTTGTAGGCATCGTCATCGCAGAAGATACCGCGGTTGGAACCTCTTCCCCGGTAGTTCTTGATATGGTTGTAGCGTACGACGCATACTTTTGTGGTATCCAGAGTACGGCCGATATTATTTTTTATGAACGTCTCTGTGTCTTCAGGCTTTTGTACGTCTCCATTGTTGGTCGCAATGTAGATGACTCCACTGTCCATGACCACCAGATGGTCTGCATTTTCATAGAATGTTGTTGACAGTGACATGTTGTTGTGCTCCACAATGCCGCTGCAAGAAAGGCCATTTGTGCCCGTGCTTGATGAAGGAGCATTAATGAGCCCCACTCTGATGGCCCCGTAGCAAAAGTCTTCTATTCGGTTGCGGGCGATATAGTATTTTCCTCGTGACTCTATGGCTTCAGACTGTTCGCGGTATAGGCCGATATTGTGGAAATACGAGTCTACTACGCAAAGCGTTGTGCCGTATTCTGCCAAAACTCCATACTTGAGCGTGTTGAACACCTCGCATTGCGAGATGTAGGCTTTTCCGTATTTTATTTCAATGGCGTTTTCTGCTGTGCCATAGATTTTGCCTTCTTGTAAAGTGACTTCTGTATCTCCGTTTTCTATTATGGCTCTTTTCCCTACGAGGGAAAGATTCTTGAATTTGACGTTTCCTTTGCTGACGGTAAAACCTTCGCCCAATTCTCCAATCCAGTCATATTGGGACGGGAAATACAGATTCTTCCCTTTTATAAGACAAGATTCCTGCGTGAGGTCTTTGTTGATGAAAAAGAAACTAGTGTATCTCTTATATCCACTGTAGTCATCATTATAGGATTTTTTATTTTCCTTAAAACACAAATAATTGTATCCTCCCTTCTTTGCGGTCCATGCATTGATGGTAAATGACTTGAAAGAACTGGTAAAATTGACATAAACATCCTCGTCTTGAGATATGCTCAGATTGTCCAAATCTTTAGGAAGTCGGAATGAATAAATGGCATTATCTGTTTCCCCATCTTGTGAATTCAGAAGAGTTTGTTGATCATTGGTATCCATTGTTATTTCCCCAGCCGCATCATAAAAGCCACTTCGCGACAATCTGATTATCTTTCCGTTTGACGCGACAAATGATTCTCTCCCTTCGATTTTCTCTTCTTTATATGGGCATACGGCAAAGTCCCCAGTATATGATTTCGGGGTATACCGTGTTTTGATAAAGGATATACGGTGACCGCATCCGTCAATGATAAGATCTCCTGTACCGCTTATCACTATTGTGGTTGTCATAACAATGTCACAAGTAAGACGTATGATAATGTTCACCCCATTTCTGTGAGACGCTATTGCGGAAAGGAAACCTTTCTCATCGCTGACGTTTGCCACAACCATTGCTTTCGCGAATGACGGCATGTCAACCACAAAGTCTCCGGAGGGGGCAAATGCAAATGAGAAATGTGATGCGTCGGCGTAGTCTTCGAATGAAGTGTCATCGGAGCACATTCCATCAAGCGGATAGGTCGGAAAAAATGGAAAACGATAATTCTGCATTTTTATGAATTGTTATTTTCTTCTGTGGATGGTTCTGGAATGTAAGTTTTCCCATTTATGATAAGCGTATTGACTCCCTTCTTGGCAAGAACCTTTATCGCAGTTTGGGTTTCTGCGTCTGTGATATCCTGTACCTGGTCGATGGTGCTTATGTTTATGGAAATGTCTTTGCCTGCTTTACATTTGCATTGGCTCTTGATCATTCGCTTGGCATCATCGATAGTCTTGAGGTATACGTTGACCATCGTCATGGGGACAAGTGATGTGTCACGGTCAGCCTCCCATGAAAATACATTGTATTTGTCGGACTTTATTGTCAACAGATGCGTGTTGGCCAAATCACCGGAAACGTTAGGACTATGACGGCAGTACAATTGGTATAGTCCGCTTGTCCCGTCACCATTGACGCTAAACGTTATATCATTGCTTTCAAGCATGAGCTCTCCCAATTTGTTGGTCCCTTTCAGGGCCTTGTTCAGATTTCCAGTAACGCTTGAGTTGGAAAAGGACAGTTCGGTGATATTGGAAAAGTCTTGCTGCATCTCGCTCAAATTGCCCCACATTCCGGATAGTTGTAGTATACTGAGGTATTTGAAATTTACCAATGCACTTATTTCTCCTTGAATACTCCAGCTCATAGTGTCGCGGATATATTTAAGATTGGGAAAATTGTTAAGACATTTTGCATTTATACGTGCAAGTGGCTGCATGGCATTTCCCGGCTGTATGTCAATCAGTTTCTCTTTGTCTGGAAAGTAGAGTAGGCATAGACCGTTTCCGTGAAAGTACAAACGTATACTTTTTTTGTTTTCTTTTCCGATTTCGGTGGATACGGGAAAATCTCCTTTCCATGTCACCAAAGTTTCGGGTGCTTCTGCCGGAATGTTTACAGAAAAACGCAAATGTAAGTAGCATCCTTCTCCCTCGTTCTCGTTTCTTGAGCTATGATTGAATACATATACCGGAATAGTGGCTGCCAATACGCTTGCGGATTTTATGTTTGGTGATTCTTCCATGATGGCTTTGGGTATGGATAATCAAAATGTATTGTGAAGAACTCAATATTTCAGGTTGATGTTTTTTCTCGTTGTGATCACGTTCGGATCGATGGACCTGCCTACCATAAGTGCCGGAAGTTTTGTTGCCCGGTCTAATTTTATCAGGCAACATCCCTCGGGCGTGATTTGTAGTGCCCATGCTTTGGTTCGGTCATCTCCTTCTGGCGCAAGTGTGGAGGTCCATAAACAGGCATATTTTGCTGGAAACTGATACATAGTTTGAGAAGAAGATGTCTGTATATAGTTTTGTGGACAATCTCTTAGGGTTCTCTGGCTTACAGTGGTGATGCTCGTTACTGGGTCACGATAACTTTCATCAAAATAAGTAGTTGACGAGGTGATCTGTCGCGATGCGATGTAAAGGCAAACGTCATTGGGATTGTATAGCCTTAGATAAGAATCTCCATTTCTCTCACTTATGCTATGCACTTTCCTGTGAAATGTCTCCTCCAAATCAGGCTCCCATATAATGTCTCTTCCACAATTTTTGAGTAAATATTCTACATCCGCTTTTGAGGCCATCCATATTGGACTGTCTGCGTAGGACAAATCCACTCCGTGTTGTTTCGCTTCGTCTACGGCGATATTTGCATAATAGTCATATTGGGTATGTGCAATATCATCACCTATATCTGTGTATTGGAAGTACCACCAAAAATCGTCTCCGTCCTTGTGGTACAAGAAATCCATCGGAGATATGCCTCCCCACGCACGTTGACTATTATAACCCTGATATTCCCCCCATGACTTTAATCCGTTCGTCTCATCAGGATCATCCATATACACCATGATGCATGGTCTGAATCTCCCGAATTTCCAACAATCCCATCTGGCGGAATTGTGTAACTGCTCTTTGGCCGTAATCGAGGAGCTGGTAGGAAAAATGGAATCAACAAACCATTTCCGGTCGTTGTCGCCGACTATACCGATACTGTCACCCAATGTAAATTGACTCCTTATGATTTCCTGCCCTTTAATTATTGACATCTCTTCAATCATGTCCAATGGCAATGTCAAAGAGTCTCCGCTGAATTCTGTCCATTTCCCGGTTTGGTGTATTGGATGCCCATTCCCGTCTTCGTGTCCGCGTTCATAGAGTATGCCTTGTGAATTGCGTATTTGCAGCGTGTCGTTGCAGGTAAGTCGAACAACCAATGTGTTTTTGGGGGCTGATTTTGAAATCTCTACTTGTGCTCCGCAGTGTAGATGAAGTACAATCAGAAAAATACAGAATATAATGTGCCGTAACATGTCTTTTATATTTGAAGGTGTGAAACTTTTGGTGAATCTATAAATTGGTTTTGTCAGATAGTAGAATGTTTTTAAGTACAATTTGGCTACGGGGGAACATAGCGGGCTATCAATGAACAGACATATTGGGCCGGAATGAGAACGCAAGATGGCAAAATGAAAATCGCCCGAAAATTGATGATTTATGGCGGAATTTTTATTGAGCCGCCCTTATATGACAATTGATTTGACAGCTGTTTGCCCGTTCTCGGAAATGGCTTTTGCAATATATACGCCATGGGGTAGATCTTCCAAATGGACAGTCCCCGTAGAACGGTATTCTCTATACATTTGTCCTCCTGCTGTATATAAACGAACAGTTGCCCTATCCGTATCGTTAAGATATAGAACCTTCACAGTTGCGTCGTATGTCAGGGTGATGTTGGCCTTTTCTGGTTTTAGTGTATTAATGGACAAAGTTTCCGGCGATCCATTTAGGAAACGGAATGTGTTTATCCGTTTTTGCATTTTATCCCAATGTGCTATGTTTTTGTCTTGGGGACCGGGATTTGTCGATAGCAATTCCAATTTGATCTCGTAACCTTCTTGAAGCGAGTATTCATCTAATCCAAAGTTGAATTTCTTGTTAATCTGAAAATTCCCATCTCCGACTATATATGGTCTGCCTTCTTCGTTGGAGCTTGCTGTTGAGTAGTAGAGGTTTGTCCCGTCAAAAACATACAGGGCAAAGGAATTCCCCTGAGAGCGTTTGAAATAATAGTATCTCAATTCGTCTTCTGTATAGAGGCTGCGTCTACTTTCAAACAATGATGTCCTGTCATTTTTTTTCTGAGTATCAGGAAAGAAAGTGAATGGAAATTGTCCGTATGCGCATCTGCATAAATATTTATCCCCAAGCACCAAATTTAGACCGGCATTTACGTCCTCATAGTGAGGATCCCATACTCGTCCGTTTACCAACAGGTATGCGTACGGATGTCCAGTGGAGTCTACTGCATCAAGGAGCACTTGGCTGAGCAGTTCGTCACCATCGTACATTTGCATTGCAAACGTACAATCGTCTTGCTTGTCGTATTCTTCCTGGGCCGATACCGTTGGGGAGTACAGTGAGAATATGAGAGCGAAAAATAGCATTGGCAGAAAAGGGTGTTGCATGGTCTTATTACTTTTTGTATTTGTTGCAAATATATGAATAATAGGAATATGTATGTCCCTTTTTTAACGATTTTATGCCTTTTAACTTATGTTGTGTGAATGAATGTTTATCATTACGGGGGATGTGGCAAAATATAAATTTTTATCCTTAACTTTACAAAGTACTTTGCGTTTTGCGCTTTGTATAGATTGAAAACCTGTTGAAAAACCGTAATCGTACCATAATCATGCAAAAAACTGTTTTTTGTTCGGCGGCACTCGTGGGGCTGCTGTTTTGTGCGTCGCTCTCGGCGACACCTCCCGTAAAACCGTCAAAAGCCAAAGGCGTGAAGACGACACCGACCGTAATCCGGAAAGACTCGTTTTGTGAGTCGTGGGTGGAGGACCAAACCAAGTTTGAGGACAATAAGGAAAAGGCTCATGCCACCTATATCCCGTATTCCTCCTTTGAGGCGATGACCGCAGACGACTGTTATGCCAAACCGTGGCTTACTCCCGCCCGTGCCGAATATGTGTCGCTCAATGGCCAGTGGAAATTCCGCTATACGGCCGACTGGAAGTCGACCGCCGTCCCAGGCAAAGCTGATTTCTATGGCGACGGGGCCGATGTGAGCGGATGGAGCAATCTCACCGTACCGCTCAACTGGGAAATGGCGGGATACGACATTCCTGTATATAATAATGTCGGTTTTCCCTTCAAGAACAATCCTCCCTATATCGAAGCCATCAAAGACAATTTTGATGCCAACCCTGTCGGGTCGTATCGTCGCACTTTCTCCCTCCCCGACGGGTGGGACAAAAAGCGTGTCGTTCTGCATTTCGACGGTGCGTGCAGTGCCATCGTCGTGTGGGTCAACGGCCAGTATGTCGGCTACTCGCAGGGGGCCAACACCGATGCCGAGTTTGACGTCACTCCCCTTGTACGCAGCGGCGAAAACAATGTCTCCGTGCGCTGCTACCGCTGGAGCGACGGCTCATATCTCGAGGGACAGGACATGTGGCATCTTGGCGGCATACACCGCGATGTGTATCTCGTAGCCACTCCCAAGACGTTTGTCCGCGACCACTATATCACTGCCCAGCTGGGTGAAGACTATACGTCGGCAACGATGAACGTGGCGCTTGACTTCAGCAAGACCGAGCCGGTGCAGTGTTCCAAGTCGGTGCTCGTATCGCTACTTGATGCTTCCGGGCATACCGTGGCGGAAAAGGCCGTTGATGTAGCCTTTGCAGCGCGCGAATCCGCCAAGCATACTTTTGTGACCTTCGATCGCCTCACAGGTCTTACACCGTGGAGTTCCGAGAATCCCTGCCTGTATACGGTCGTTGTACGGCAACGCGACGCGAAGGGCAACGACGAGATGGTCTTTTCCACCAAGTACGGTTTCCGCGATGTGCGTATCGTCGGCCGTTTGGTCTACGTTAACGGACAGCGCATTTTCTTCAAGGGGGTCAACGCGCAGGATATCCATCCGCTCTATGGCCATGCCATCGACGTGTCGACCATGCTCCGCGACGTTCAGCTGATGAAACAGGCCAATGTCAACACTGTCCGCACAAGCCACTATCCCCGTCAGCCGAAGATGTACGCCATGTTCGACTATTACGGACTCTACTGTATGGATGAGGCCGATGTGGAGTGCCACAACAATCAGTCGCTCTCCAACAATCCTTCGTGGCAGTCTGCTTATCTCGACCGTACTGAACGCATGGTTCTGCGCGACCGCAACCACCCGAGCATAGTCTTTTGGTCCTTGGGCAACGAGTCGGGCGGTGGCGTCAATTTCGACGCTACCTACCAGCGTGTCAAGGATCTCTGTCCTGGGCGCGATGCCATCGTTCACTATGAGGGCGACAACCATGGTGCCAAAAGTTCCGATCTCGGCTCTGACATGTATCCGCGTGTCGATGTCGTACGCAGCCAGGCCGACGGTCTCAATGGCAAACCTTATTTCATTTGCGAATACGCCCACGCCATGGGACAGGCTGTAGGCAATCTGCAGGAATACTGGGACATCATCGAAGAGAGCAAGGGTATCGTCGGCGGTTGTATCTGGGACTGGGTAGACCAGGGAATCTACGACACACGCCGCATCAAGAACCAACAGCCTCTTGTTGAACCATCGACCGGATTGCACTATTACACTTCGGGCTACGACTATACGGAGCTCAACAATGGCGTTGAGGGCTTCCAAGGCGACTTTATGAGCAACGGTATCATTACACCGGGGCGTGAATGGACGCCCAAACTTACGGAAGTGAAGTATGTCTACCGTCATGCCGATTTCGTATCCTTCTCCGACAAGCAGTTGACGCTCAAGAACAAGTATGCCTTCACCGACCTCTCCGACTTGTTCGCGCTGCAGTATGCGGTGCTCCGTGACGGTGTCGAGGTGGAGCAAGGACAGATTGCACTTCCTTCCGTCGCTCCCGGTCGGGAGTCTAAGGTAGGTGTGCCCTATACGACGGATGTGCAGGAGGGACATGAATATTTCATTACTTTGTCACTTTGTCTCAAGGCTGATGCCTTATGGGCGAAAAAAGGTTATCCGCTTGTGCAGCAGCAGTTTTCTCTCGCTTCCGATACCGATGCCGCATGCGCTTCAGTGGCCGATCCCACATTCGTCACCCGTTCGCACGGCAGTCTTCCTGTCTTGCAGCAGAGGGGCAAACTGAAGGTGCACGGCAATGAGATAGTAGGCGACAACTTCTCGCTTGCCTTTGCTGCCGACGGCACCATCAGTTCCTGGAAATACCAAGGGCAGGAAATTGTCGTTCCCGGACAAGGTCCCGACTTCAATGGTTTCCGCCGCATCGCCAACGACAATATCAGTCTGGGAGCCACATCCGGCATCGCGTCCAATGAAAACAAGGAGATGGCCGCACTCTCCGGCACCAAGATGATGGTAGCCGCTCCCCATCGTGTAGGGAAGAATGTTGTCGTGCAGACGTCCGTTTCCAATGGCACCGACACACACCTTCTGACCTATACCGTCTATCCCAACGGCGTAGTAGACCTGAAGGCGGATTTTGAAAATTCCTCTTCTGATACCCGTCGTATAGGAATCTCCATGCAGTTCGCTCCCGGTCTTGAGCAGGTGGAATACTATGCCAAGGGGCCCGAAAGCAATTATATCGACCGCCAGCGCGGTTCGCTCTTCGGGCGCTACCATACCACCGTCAACGGAATGTTTGAGGAACAAAGTGCACCGCAGACCATGGGTGACCGTCAGGGACTGCGCGACCTGACCCTCAGTTCCGACCGCTTGTCGCTCCATGTGAAGACCGAAGGACTTGTCGCCTTCTCTCTCTCTCATGTCGACGATGCCCAGTTCGACTACGACGTATTCTATGGCCGCAAGCATCCCTATGATTTGACCAGACATCCCCAGGTTTTCGCCCACTTCGACTATTGGCAGCGCGGAATTGGCAATCACAGTTGCGGTGGCGACGCCGTTCTCGACCAATACCGTTGTCCGGTCGGCAAGCATACGTTCACCCTGCGTTTCACCCCGTCGGTGAAGTAGGGCATACTATAATAGCGACAGACCCGCCAAAACGACCTCCGCTGTCTTTCAATTTTCACAATGCGGATTCTTTTGGCGGGCTTGTCGTTTTTGTTTGCGCGCACACCGATTGTTCGTCCGTCTATATATAATATAATGTGTAATAGGTTTTCATTTGCAAACAACTGTTAAAATCAAGTATTTTCGGTATATTTTTCCCGAAAACATTTGGAGCGAGGGCAAAAAAGCCATACCTTTGCATCCGCTTTCGAGAAACAACGAATGCTT
>CAVHOL010000013.1:0-24261 GCA_963637655.1 bacterium
GGTTAAAACGTAGGGGCACGCCCCTACGCTATATTATGTCGCCCCTACGGGGCTGGGAGCGCAATTCCCTGCTCTTAACGACGGCAAAAAACAATTGCTGTACCGCCTTTATCATTGGCCGGCTGCCGTACCCGGCACCGGAGATCAGTGCTGGCTGTCGTCCTCGTCGGGCCATGCGACACTGATCATGCGGCTGCCGTCATTCTCGGCAGTGATGGCCATGCGTACGGCGTCCTCAGGCAGAAGATCCTCTATGAGTTCGGGCCACTCTATGAAGCAGGGACAGCCACTGTCGAAATAGTCCTCATAGCCCATGTCGTAGACCTCCTCCAGTTTCTTGATACGATAGAAGTCAAAGTGATAGACCGGCTTGCCGGTCTTGGCAGACTGGTACTCGTTGACGATGGCGAAGGTGGGAGACGTGATGACATCCTCTACGCCGAGACACTCGCAGACGGCCTTGATAAACGTCGTCTTGCCGGCGCCCATGCCGCCGTAGAACGCAAAGACGGTGTTGCCGCCCATATGGTCGACGAACTGTTGTGCGGCCGAATGAATGTCGGCCAAAGATTTTATTTCTATTTCCATTGTTGCTTGTTTTGTATGATGTATTGATAACCGTATTCCAAATTCCACCGTCGCTTCGCAACCCGTCTACGACCGTTTTCTTGCGGAGAGCGTGATGAGCGGTATGAGCATCTCCTCCATCGAGATGCCGCCGTGCTGGAAGGTGTCCTTGTAGTACGACACATAGTAGTTGTAGTTGTTGGGGTAGGCGAAAAAGGCGTTGCCCGTGGCGAAGACATAACTGGTACTCAGATTGGGCGCCGGCAGCTGCGCCTTGGCGGGATCCTTGATGGCGAACACCTCCTTGGGATTGTAGTTGAGGTTCTTGCCAAGCTTGTAGCGCAGATTGGTATTGGTGTTGCGGTCGCCGATGATCTTGACCGGCTTAGAGGCGCGTATGCTGCCGTGGTCAGTGGTGATGACAATCTTGCTGTCGGTCTGGGCAAGCGCCTTGAGCAGGTCGGCCATGACCGAATGGCGGAACCAGCTCAGCGTGATGCTGCGGTAGGCCGACTCGTTGTTGGCCAGTTCGCGTACCATGCGCGACTCGGTGCGGGCGTGGGAGAGCATGTCGATGAAGTTGACCACCACCACATTGAGGTCATTCTTCCGCAGGTCGTGCAGACGCTCGAGCAGACGGTCGGCCCCGGCCGAGTCGTTCACCTTGTGGTAACTGAACGAGTCGTGGCGGCGGAACCGTTCGATCTGCGTGCGGATGAGCGGTTCTTCGTTGAGATTCTTGCCCTCCTCCTCGTCTTCGTCGACCCACAGTTCGGGAAACATCTTGGCAATCTGCTGCGGCATGAGTCCGCTGAAGATGGCATTGCGGGCATACTGCGTAGCGGTGGGCAGGATGCTGGTATACATGTCTTCCTCCATGTCGAACATATCGCCGATTTCCTGGGCGAGGATGCGCCACTGGTCATAGCGGAAGTTGTCGATGACAATGAGGAACACCTTCTCGCCGGCATTGAGCAGCGGGAATATCTTGCGCTTGAAGATATCGGGGCTCATGAGCGGCCGCTCGGTCATGCCGGGCGACACCCACGACATGTAGTTGTTGCGGATATACTTGGCAAAGCCGTTGTTTGCCTCCTCCTTCTGCATCTGCAGCATCTCGGTCATGGAACTGTCGGTGCCGCTCAGCTCGAGTTCCCAGTGCACAAGCCGCTTGTAGATGTTCTTCCACTCGTCGAGCGTGCGGCAGTCGGCAATCTGCATCGAGATATTCTGGAAATTCTGCTGGTAGCCCGTCTGCGTCACCTCGGTGACAATCTGCTTCTTGTGGATGTTCTTCTTCAGCGTCAGGAGTATCTGGCTCGGGTTGACGGGCTTGATGAGATAGTCGGCTATCTTCGACCCGATGGCCTGGTCCATGATGTTCTCCTCCTCGCTCTTGGTGACCATCACCACGGGCGTGGCAGGCTGTATGTCCTTGATCTGCTGCAAGGTCTCAAGTCCGGTAATGCCCGGCATCATCTCGTCGAGCATGATGAGGTCGAAGGTCTTCTGCCGGCACTGGTCGATAGCGTCGATGCCATTGCTGACGGTGACCACCTCGTAACCTTTCTTTTCAAGGAATATGATGTGGGCCTTGAGGAGCTCTATCTCGTCGTCGACCCATAGTAGCAGTCCGTTGCTCATATCTTGTCAGTTGTTAAAAGCCCTCAAGGTCGTAATACTCGTCCTCTATGTCGGGCGTCTTCTTGTTCTTGTCGTCCTTCTTGTTCTTGTCGTCCTTCTTAGCCGGGGCAGTGGTCTTCGGCTTGCGCGCGGCCGGCACGTCATCGTCAAAGTAGAACTCATCCTCCAGATTCTTCGGCTTTTTCACCTCCGGCGCAGCAGGCTTTGCAGCGGGGACGGCAGGTTTGGCGGTCGGCGTAGCGGGTTTGGGCGTCGAAGTGCCGGCAGCGGGCTGCGTTGCCGGTTTGGCCGGCGTTGTCGTGGCCGGGACAGCCGGCTTGGCAGGAGTGGGAGTGACCGCGGGGGTAGCCGGAGAAGGCGAAGGTGCAGCTGGCGTGACAGGCTTGACGGGTGCGGGAGTGGCCGCGGGCGCAGCCGGCGTGACTGTCGGGGCAGCCGGCGTGGCAGGCACAACGGGCTTGGCCGGTTCTTCCAGCGGTATGTCGGTGGCGCCCGGCGTCTCCTTGGCGGGCTTGTCCTCGTCTGACGGGATGACGGTGGCACCGCCCTCTTCTGCAGGAGCGGCGGGACGTACAGGCTCTTCGGCGGGCAGGACGGTCGTGCCGCCGCCAGTATCTGCGGCCGGCTGGTCGTCGGGGATGACCGTCGTCGACCCATTCTCCGGACCGTCGTCGAGACCGTTGTCGAGGAACGTGCCTTCGTCAAGCAGACGGTCGGCATCCTCCTCGGTGGGCGAAGCGATAGGCTGTCCCTTCTTGGTGACGATCTCGTCAGGCTCGGCCAGCAGATGCAGGGTGCTCACCTTGAGCGGAGCGAAGTGCTTGGCATAGAACTTGTCGTAGTCGGCGAGCGAGTACTGACGGCCGATGAGGTCGAGGTTCTGCATGCTGATGACCACACTGCGGCTTCCGCCCATACAGCTCGTGACGGAGGGCTGGGCATGGAGCTGGCGTGCGTACTGCAGGGCCTCGTCGTAGTTGCGGAATCCCGACACCACCATCATGTGCAGACCGGAGTCGAAGGCATCGATGTCGATGTCGAAATTGCGCACCATATAACTCGTAAAGTTGTACTTGGCCAGTGCGAAAAGCAACCGGTTTTCGTTGACAGAGTCGGGCGAATAGACGAGGAGGTAGGCAAAGTCGGTATTGCGTTCGGCCGTGAGCGACTTGATGTCGGTGGAGTCCTGTCCGTTGAGCACGGCCGAGCGCCGCTCCCATACGCCGCTCATCTCGAACTTGCCGCCATGGAGACGGCGGCCGGCCTTCACGCCGTTGATGATCATGCCGGCCATCTCGCCCATCTTGCTCTTGGGATACTGACTGACGAGCGTGTCCATATCGGCGAGACACCCTTCGGCGTCGCCGCCGTTGAGACGGCTCAGACCGCCGATGAAGATAAACTTGTCGCGATTGGCACCAAGCGGGAACCGGGTCTTCGACATCCGCACGTTGCTCATCACCTCACCGTAGCGGTCGGCCTTGAAGGCTTCGTAGGTGGCGGCGTAGATGGAGTCTTCGATATGCTCGCCGAACTGCGAGTTCTCACGGAAGTACGGATCGGTGAGCAGTGTGGTCCACGGACTCTTGGGATATTGCCTGCGCAGCTTGTCGACATAGGAGTCGGCGACGGCCGTCTCCCCCCGGAGCGAATAGAGCAGGAAGAGGTGGTAATAGGCATCGGCCATCTTCTCGAAGTCGGGATAGTTGTCGGTAAGACGGCGGAGCGCCTTCTCGCTTTTGGCCAGATTGCCCAGCTTGTCCTTGAAGATGACACCCGAGTTGTAGAGTCCTTCCTCCAGCAGCTGGTTGCTGGCGGCCAGTTGCTCGGGCGTGAACGGTATCTGCGCAAGGTAATACTCGCGCTTATGGGGATCGTTCTGCGCACTGTCGGCAACGGCGGCAATAGAGTCGGCGATTTCCTCGGCCCGTGCGATGGAGTCGCGCTGCTCGTCGGTCCACTCCTCCGCTTCCTGTCCGCCCATGGCGACGACGGTCTTGTTGACACGTTGCCAGTCGTCGACATTCTCGCGGCGGCCCCAGAGTTTCTCGAAGTTGGCCTTTCCCTGGGCCACGGCCATAGGATTGTAGAAGTACCAGAGTCCCTGCGAGTTGTTGGCGGTGGTGTTGGTATTGTTGGTATTGTTGCGGTTGCCGGTATTGTCGCCGCCGTTCTTGGCGATGGTGCTGGCCGCATCCTGCTCAGCCTGCTGCCGTCGCTCCTCGCGCTCTTTCTGCTTGAGCGCCTCGATGACACGGTCGATGGCAGCGTTGCGGTCTTTCTCGCTCATGGCAGCCAGCGACTGGAGCGAGTCCTGCAGGTGCACGGTCTCGGTGAAGGGCACCAGTTCGTCGAGCACCTTCGACCGGTCGGAGAGCTGCTTGTAGTCCTTGCGGTCTTTGTCGAGCATGCCGATGGCTGCCCCATAGCACCGCTTGGCATCGGAGTACTGTTCACGCTCCCAGTACAGGTCGCCGAGACGGAGCAGCAGCACACCCTTCTCTATGCCGCCGCGGGTAGACTTGACATTGCCTTTCTCGTAGGCGGAGATGGCATTGAGCGTATCTTTCTGGTTGAGGTAGATATTGCCGATGGCGTAATACACCTGGTCGAGATAGTCCTTGTTCTTGTCGCTGGCAGCCATCCGCTTGAGCCGGCGTATCATCTGGTGCGACTGTCCGCTCGACATCACCTCGGTCATGGCGATGCGGGCATTGAACTCAAGATTGTAGGGCGGGTTCTGGCGGATGACGTGGCGGTAGGCGCGGAGCGCTTCAGCCTTGTTGCCCAGGGCGGTCTGCAACTGCCCCATGAGATACCACTCGCGGGCACGCTGCTTGCGGCGCATCTCGTGCTTGATGACCTTGCGCAGGTAGGGCACGGCCTGGGCATAGTCGCCGGCATGGATGTAGTAGTCGGCGAAAGCGAAATCCCACTCTTTCTGGGCCTGCCAGGCGATGGAGTCGCGGCGCATGTTGCGGATGACATCCTCGGCGTCGTAGAGCCAGCCCTCCTCCACGTAGCACTTGGCCAGCCAGGCGCGCGCCTTGGCATAGATGACGGGCTGCGTGCGGTAGAGACGGCTCATGTACGAGAAGGTGGAGGCGGCATCGTCGAAGGCTCCCTTGTGAAACTGCGAGCGGCCCATAAGCATCCACGCCTTCCACAGGAAGGGGTTGTATTCGCGGCGCGAGAGCCACTCGATGTCTTTCTCGGTCTTGCGACGCTTCTTGGTCCACTGCGGCCGCCGCTTGATGCTGTGCAGTTTGATGGCCTTCTGACACTTCTCGATGGCCCGGTCGAAATTGGCCTTGCCCAGTTCGCGGCTGCTCTTGTTGCCTACGGTATAGAGGGGTATGAGTTCGGTGAAGTTGTCCTGGTTGCCGTTTTCCTTCTCCAGCGAACCGTCGATATAGGCCAGCGAACCATTGTAATAGGTGTTGTAACGGGCATTGAAGGAGTGCCACCAACGGGTCTTGGCGGTATTCTTCTGCGTGGAACATCCTACGGTCGTGAGCACGACGGCAGCGAGGACAAGAAGGACGATATGTCTTGTATTATGCAACTTCACGTCTATAAAACTTGTCAAAGGCCGTTTTTATTGCCTTTGAGAGGGCATAAATGATGATGCTTGAGAAAATGATCGATGCGCCGGACGGCACATTGAGCCGATACGACAGGGTCAGGCCGACCAGACAGTCCACCCAGCCGATGACGATACTTCCGGCGATGATGCGGCGAAAACTGTAGGTGAAGAGGTTGGCTGTCATCTGCGGCACGGTGAGCAGACTGATGGCGAGCACGATGCCGACCATGCGCAGGGTCGACACGATGGTAAGGGCGATAAGCCCCATCATGGCGTAGTTGACCAACGACACGGGCAGGTGCTGCGACCGGGCGAAGGTCGCGTCAAAGGCGATGCTGACAATGGTACGGTAGAACAGTACAAACACGGCGATGACCACAGCCGTGACTGCCGCCAGCAGCCACAGGTCTGCGCGGTCGATGGTGAGGATGCTGCCGAAAAGGAAGGAGGGCAGGTCGGGCATGAACCCCGGCGTGAGGAAGCAGCACAGTATGCCGACGCTCATGCCGAACGTCCAGAACATGGCGATGGCCGAATCTTCGCGCACGTCGCTGCGCCCCGACATCCACTGTATGCCGAATGCGCTCAGCACGGCAAAGACCAGGGCCGAGACGATGGGATTGAGCCCAAGGTACACCCCCAGGCCGATACCGCCGAACGAGGCATGGGTGATGCCACCGCTGATGAACACGAGGCGGCGCGTCACAATATAGGTGCCCACAAAGCCGCACACGACACTGGCAAGAAGCGCGCCGACAAGGGCATTCTGAAAGAAGGTATATTCGAAGATGGACATGTCTGTAACTGAAGTATGGATATGGGGGCCGGAAAATCCGGTCTCAAGAGACAAAACCGATGACCTCGTCCTTGAGGGCATTGGGCAGGGCGATGCCGCGCAGCGTGAGGCTCCGCCACCACCCTTTCACCTCGTCGGGACGCATCGTGTAGAGCACTTCGCTGAACTCGCCGACCTCCTCGTCGGTATAGTCGTCGGCATCGCGCCCGGCAAAGCGGTCGAGCTCCTCGTCGTCGTAGTATTCTATCTCGCGCGTGGCGGCCTCCATCATGCACTCCTGCTCGCACTTGTCGTCGCTGCCGGTACAGGTGGAGCAGGTCGGAGCGGTGCGCACGACATCTTCGCTGCCGTCTCCGCCCTTACGCGATGACAGCCAGCCGAGCAGGGCCGAGACCAGGCCGAGGGCTATGAGGGCTATGACCAGAGGCATCATGGCGTCGGGGGGAGTGTAAGGTGAAATCCGGCTTTGCAGAGGTCTTCCCAATAGCGCGGGTACGACTTCGACACGACATGCGGCTCACGGATACGCAGACCGGGATACATGATGGCTGCCGGCGCAAACGACATGGCCATGCGGTGGTCGTCGAAAGTGTCGATGACGGCCTCTGACGGTTCACACTGGTTGCCGTTCCACGCAAGCGTATCGCCGTCGTCCTGTACCACGAAGCCTAACTTGTGCAGTTCGCTTCTGAGGGCTTCCATACGGTCGGTCTCCTTGATATGCAGACTGGAAAGACCAGTGAAGCGGAAGGGTATGCCGCGCAGGGCACAGGTGACGGCCAAGGGCTGGGCCAGATCTGGCGCACTCACAAAATCGTACTCCATACGCGACAGCAGGCAAGGCTGCTTGTGCAGCACAACGGCACCGTCGGCGGAAAAACGGGTCTTGACCCCGAGCAGCGAGAAGAGGTAGCGCGCCACGGAGTCGCCCTGCTTCGAACCGTCTGACAGTCCGCGGAGCGTGACCGACGACTCCATATCGTCGGTCAGCGCGAGTATCTCATACCAAAAGGCGGCTGCACTCCAGTCACTCTCTATGGTGTACGGGCGCAGCGTGTAGGGCTTCTGTGCCACGGTGATGGTGTCGGTGTCGGTCCAGTCGGCATCTGCCCCGTACTCCCGCATCATCCAAAGGGTGAGGTCGATGTACGGACGCGACACCAGTTCGCCGGACATGTGGAGCTCAAGTCCGCCGTCAAGTGTCGGGGCTATCATGAGCAGGGCCGAGATGTACTGCGAACTGACGTCGCCCGCAATCTCCAGCCGCCCGCCCGCAATCCGGCGTCCTCTGATCTGGAGCGGCGGGTAGCCCTCTTCGCCCAGGCAGGTGATATCGGCGCCGAGATAGCGCAGGGCCTCGACAAGCGGACCGACCGGCCGGCAGCGCATACGGTCTGATCCCGTAAGCACATGCTCGCCTGCGGTGGCAGCGAGGTAGGCGGTAAGGAAACGCATGGAGGTGCCGCCGCCGCCCACATCGACAGTCGTCGGGTTGTCTTCGAGCGCACGCACCATGACCCTCGTGTCGTCACAGTCGGAAAGGCGGGTCGGGCGTACACCGCCTCCGGCCAGGGCACTGATGATGAGCGCACGGTTGCTGATGCTCTTCGACGGGGGCAGAGCCACGTCGGCATGTATGGTTGGGGGTGCCGTGATCTGGTACTGCATATATTATTGCAAAGTTACGGAAAAAACAACAACATACAAAAATGTTGGCAAAGTATGACATGTGTTCACATTGTTTTAGAGGATTGTATGTAGTGCGGCGTATTGTTTTTTTGTGTAACTTTGCGATGTAAACGGAATACTCAATACCAAACATCAATTTTATTACACGATAATGACTACTTTACTCCGAAGAAACGCCCTCGCCGGCGCGCTCCTGCTGCTGGCCCTGTGCGCCATGGCGCAAGGACCGAACAACAGCGGCACGTACTACTCCACGGCCGACGGCAAGAAAGGGAGCGCCCTCAAGACGGCGCTGGCCTCCATCATCAACAAGCACACCCCCCTGAGCTACAAGTCGCTGTGGACCCACTTCCGCACCACCGACGTCCGGTCAGACGGCAAGGTGTGGGACATGTACTCCGGCACCTCAAACTTCACCTTCGGCACCGACCAGGCCGGCAGCTACAAGCAGGAGGGTGACGTATACAACCGCGAGCACTCGTTTCCCAAGAGCTGGTTTGACGAAGCGGCTCCGATGAACACCGACCTGATGCATATCGTGCCGACCGACGGATATGTCAACGGAAGGCGCAGCAACTACCCCTTCGGCGAGACCAACAGCCCCACCTACGAGTCGGATGGGGGATTCAGCAAACTGGGTCCCAACTGCACCGACGGCTACACGGGTATCGTGTTTGAGCCCAACGACGAGTACAAGGGCGACTTCGCACGCATCTACTTCTACATGGTGACCTGCTACGAAAGCAGCGTCAGCAGCTGGTCGAGCGCTATGCTGGCCGGCAACAAGTACCCGGCATTCAAGGACTGGGCCCTCCAGCTGCTGCTCAAGTGGGCCAAGGAAGACCCCGTGAGCGAAAAGGAGATCAACCGCAACAATGCCGTCTACAGTTCACAGGGCAACCGCAACCCCTTCGTCGACTACCCCGGACTGGAACAGTACGTCTGGGGCGACATGACCACGACGGCTTTCTCCTATGACAACTACGGTGAGCCGACCGTCATCGAAGTGACCGTAGCCGATCCGGCCTGCGTAGACGTTTACACCACGACCGGCATAAAGGTACGCTCGGGCGTTGACCGCCGCCAGGCCGTAGAAGGACTGGGACACGGCGTATATATCGTCGGCGGAAAGAAGGTGATGCACTGAAAATCGGCATGCGGAGGCAAGCCGACAAGTCCAGTACGGACGGTATAATATAGCGCAGGGGGCAAGCCCCTGCGCTTTCATTTGTCAACAACGTAGCCCCTGTAGGGACGCATAATTCTACCGATTGTGTGAAATCAATTATGCGCCGCCTACAGGGGCTAAACTTTGCCTGTACGTCTAAACTTTTAGCTAACAAAAAAGCGTAGGGGGCACTCGACTTTGTCGCTTGCGTCAGCAAGAACCCCTACACTATATTACCGTCCCTACGGGACTTTGTCTGTCTGTTGTGTCGCTACGAAACTTTGTCCGATGCTGTACGCTTACTTGGCGTAAGCCACCGAGCGGGTCTCGCGGATAACAGTGATCTTGACCTGTCCGGGATAGGTCATCTCGTTCTGTATCTTGTCTGCGATCTCGCCGGAGAGTGCCTCGCTCTCCTTGTCGTCCATCTTGTCGGCACCGACGATGACACGAAGCTCGCGACCGGCCTGTATGGCATAGGTCTTGGTGACACCGGGATACGACATGGCGATGGCCTCAAGGTCGTTGAGACGCTTGATATAGGCTTCCACAATCTCGCGGCGTGCGCCGGGACGTGCGCCGGAGATGGCGTCGCACACCTGCACGATGGGAGCGAGCAGCGTGTTCATCTCCATCTCGTCGTGGTGGGCACCGATAGCGTTGCAGATATCGGGCTTCTCCTTATACTTCTCGGCAATCTTTGCGCCGTAAAGAGCGTGGGGCAGTTCGCTTTCCTCGTCGGGCACCTTGCCGATATCGTGGAGCAGACCGGCACGCTTGGCCTTCTTGGGATTGAGCCCGAGCTCGGAAGCCATGACCGCGCAGAGGTTGGCCGTCTCGCGGGCATGCTGCAGCAGGTTCTGTCCGTAGGAAGAGCGGTACTTCATCTTGCCGATAATGCGGATAAGCTCGGGATGGAGTCCGTGTATGCCGAGGTCGATGGCGGTGCGCTTGCCGGTCTCCACAATCTCGTTGTCGAGCTGCTTCTTGACCTTGGCCACAACCTCCTCGATGCGGGCGGGATGTATACGGCCGTCGGCCACGAGCTGATGGAGAGCCAGACGGCATACCTCACGGCGTACGGGGTCGAAGGCGGAGATGACAATGGCCTCGGGGGTGTCGTCGACTACAATCTCCACGCCGGTGGCTGCTTCCAGGGCACGGATGTTGCGGCCCTCGCGTCCGATGATGCGGCCCTTCACCTCATCGTTGTCGATATGGAAGACGCTGACGGAGTTTTCGATGGCCGTCTCGGTAGCCACGCGCTGAATGGTCTGGATGACGATTTTCTTGGCCTGGGTATTGGCGTTGAGCTTGGCCTCATCGATGATCTCGTTGACGTAGGAAGCGGCATCAGCCTTGGCCTCGTCCTTGAGGCTTTCCACAAGACGGTTCTTGGCCTCCTCGGCACTGAGTCCGGAGAGTTCCTCAAGTTTCTCGCGCTCGCGGCTTTGCATCTTCTCGAGCTCCTCCTGCTTGATGGCGAGGAGCTTTTTCTCGTTGTCGATGCGCTGCTGGCTCTGCTCTACTTCCTGCTTGCGGCGTCCGAGCTCTTCCTGACGCTGGTTGAGCGAGATCTCGCGCTGCTTGAGGCGGTTCTCGCTCTGCTGTATCTTCTGGTTGCGGGCCTGTACTTCCTTTTCGAGTTCGGCCTTCTTGCTGAGGAACTTTTCCTTCACCTCAAGCAGTTTTTTCTCTTTGATCACGCTTGCCTCCTTGTCGGCAGCTGCGACCATCTCATTGTATTTCCCCTTGATCAGGTAGCGGAAAACAGCGAAACCGCCCAATGCTCCCAATACGAGGGCTGCGACGGCCACGATGAGTGTCAGTATTATGTCCATTTGATGTTGTTGTATTTAAATAATGTATGGTATGATATTCTCTTTCCTTTCTTCTTCATGGCAACCGTCCGCTCAGCGCTTGAGGGCATCTTCGATTTCTGAAGTCAACTTGTCGAGAATATCATCATAGGGGCGGGTATCGTTGCGCTGCGCCTCACGCTCATAGCGCAGGGCTATATCGATGAGGGCCATGTACAACAATTCCCTGTCGCTCTTGATGCCCTTGAAGTAGGAGGCATAGGAGCTGACAGTATTGGTGATGAGCCGGGCGGCGTCGCGATAGAGCGGTTCTTCCTCGGGCTTGACATTGACGGGGAAGTCGGTATCGTAGACGTGCAGCCGTATCTGCAGTTTCTCTTGGTTTTCTTCAGCCATTGACAGGGTGCGGTTGGGGCCTTACTGCTCGCTGACCAGCGTGATGCACTTGTCGACGTCACGGATGAGCTTGGCCAGTCTCCGGCGTGCCGACTCTCGGTCGCCGTCGGATATCTCGAGCATACGGGCTGCCATAAGACCGTCGTATTCGCCTTTCGCCTTCTGCAGTTGGGCCCTGGCCTGCGCCAGTTCTTCCTCCTGCTCCTTGACCTTGACGCGCAGGTTGCGGCACTCCTCGCGAAGTTCTTCGTACTGGAGTATCATCTGCCTGACCCGCGTAGAGAAAAGGTCTATCTTCTTGGCGTTGGCGTCCATTGCGGTCTGTATATATGGGTTACAAAATTAGCGGATTTTTTTTGGTATTCCAAATCGGACAGCATTTATTTTGCAAGAATATGCACAGCACGGCCAGCCGCAGAATGACGACAGCCGGCCGCTGGCGCACCATTCTATTTCTTGTCCTTGTCGTCGTCGGTCTTGCGCGGCTCCTTCTTGGCCAGCATGACCACCTGATAGACGAAACCGGTAATCCATGCCTGCGAGAAGCCGAGACGCTTGGCGTAGGTACGCACGCTGACGACGGTCTTCATCACGCCCATGTCGGTATAGTCGTTCTTGTTGAAGATGTCCGACACGGTCTTCTCGGTCATGCTGTACAGGGCTTTCTTGAAGAAGGACGGCAGACGCAGTTTGAACTTCATCAGGTTGGTCATCAGCATCATCAGGTCTTGGGTGAAGCCCTGGAACTGCACAAGATAGGTCTGTATGTCCTGTACCTTGCGGCAATTCTTGCGCAAGCTCTGGTCAATCTCTTTGAAGAAGTTGTCGTCGGTACCGTAGAGATCCTTGAGCATCTTCTTGCAGTGGGACTTCTCCCCCACCCCGAGTTTGTTGTTGACGGTCGGCACGTGCAGTGTCTGCTTGAACACGCGCAGGTCGGGCAGCGCCGCGAGATTGGTGATGCCGAGGTTGGCCGCCATGGAGGCCTGGAAGTATACGCGCACAAGGTTCATATAGTCTTCCATGCCGCCTATCTTGCTCTCTTCGGCCTTATGGCCAAAGATCTTTGAAAATATTCCCATTGTAGATTGTTGTTGTTCGTGATCGTTTATATTATCTGCAAATTTACAACTATTTATCCAATAGAGCAAAACAATGGTTCAAAAGTAGGATATTTATCCGCCCGCGTCCTCCCTATGCGCCAGTATTCGGCTTTGCAAGACGGGAAAACGCCCAGGGAAGCGGCACCGGCCCGAATGACGCTCGTTTATAAAAATACGGGCCGAGGGACAAAAATTCGAAAGGTGTATATGGGCAATTCGGCGAAATTGCCTAACTTTGCATAAGTTAGGCTGCACCCCTACAAAAAGAAGAACACCATCTTTAGAACCATCACAAAATTATGAAGGGCATCGTTCTCGCCGGAGGTTCCGGCACAAGATTGTATCCAATCACCAAAGGCATCAGCAAACAGCTGATCCCTATCTTCGACAAACCCATGGTCTACTATCCGGTATCGGTACTCATGCTGGCCGGCATCCGTGACATTCTCATCATATCGACACCGCAGGATCTTCCCGCCTTCCGCAGACTGCTGGGCGATGGATCTGACTACGGCGTACACTTCGAATACGCCGAGCAGCCCACGCCGGGCGGACTGGCACAGGCTTTCCTCATCGGCGAGAAGTTTATCGGCGACGATGACGTGTGTCTCGTGCTGGGAGACAACATCTTCTATGGCGCCGGGTTCACCGCCATGCTCCGCGACAGCGTGCACACCGTCGAGACAGAGCGTCAGGCCGTCATCTTCGGCTACTACGTCAATGATCCCGAGCGCTACGGCGTGGCCGAGTTCGACAGCGAGGGCCACTGCCTCAGCATCGAGGAAAAGCCGGCACAACCCAAGAGCAACTACGCCGTAGTGGGCCTCTACTTCTACCCCAACAGCGTGGTGGACATCGCCAAGGGCATCAAGCCCAGCAAGCGGGGCGAGTTGGAGATCACCAGCGTCAACCAGGAATACCTGCAGCGCCAATGCCTCAAGGTGAAGACCCTGCAGCGCGGCTTTGCATGGCTCGACACCGGCACGCACGACAGTCTGTCGGAGGCCAGCACCTTCATCGAGGTCATCGAGAAGCGCCAGGGACAGAAGGTGGCCTGCCTCGAGGAGATCGCCTTCCGCAAGGGATGGATCGACCGCGAGCGCCTCATCACCGTCGCCACCCCCATGGCCAAGAACGGATACGGGCAATACCTGATCGACCTGGCCAACGGCAAGCACAAGTAAAGGCGGGTTCTAAAAAATAGAATTTGATAATGCGTGGAATTTTTAGAACACGCCTAAACGGAAAACAAAAAAATACATCCATCACCAACAAACAAAATGGAAGACAACAACAAACAGGGTCTTTACACCATCCAAGACGAACAGGAAGAAAGCAGCTCGTTTGACCTGAGAGCCGTCTACACCGCTCTCTTGCTCAACTGGAAATGGTTTGTACTCTCACTCATCATCTGCCTGGGAGCCGCAGCCGTCTACCTCAGATACGTCACGCCCGTCTACCAGATGTCGGCCAAGATGCTCATCAAGGACGAGGAACAAGGCTCGCGCCGCAGCAAGTCGGTGATGTCGTCAAACAACCTCGGCATCATCTCCAATTCGACCGGTATCGACAACGAGATTGAGATCCTGCAGTCGAAGCGGCTGGCAGAGCAGGCCGTGCGCGACCTCAAGCTCTACGTGTCGTACAAACTTGAAGGACGCGTCAAGGACCAGTCCATATACAAGACACAGCCCATCAGCGTAGACATCGACCCCGCCCACCTCGAGGCGCTCGACGCTCCCGTCAACCTCGAGATCGTGCGCCACGGCAACACCTACAAGGTGACCGGCGAATACACGGCCACGGCCAAGAACACCGGCGAGACCACCCGCTACGCCATCAACAAGTCGATTGACCGTCTGCCCTCAGCCATCAACACCCGTGCCGGCATCATCACCCTCACCGCCAACACGATGACCCCGCTTGCCGAAGGCCGCGCACTGAAGGTCAGCCTCATCGCCCCGCAGTACGTCGCCGGACGCTATGCCGGCGCCATGTCTGTGAGTCAGTCGTCGAAGACCACCAGCATCGCTCTGATGATCATCAACGACGACCTGCCCCAACGCGGTGCCGACTACCTCAAGCAGATCACCGTATGCTACAACCGCCAGGCCAACGAGGATAAGAACGAGATCGCGCGCCTCACCGAGGAGTTCATCAACGGACGCCTGGAGAAGATCAACGCCGAGCTGGGTGACACCGAAGGCAAGCTCGAGTCGTACAAGCGCCGCAACAACATCGTGGGTGAAAACCTCAACTCGGCGCAGGCCGTACAAAACCAGGACCAGTTCAGCCAGCGCCTGGCCGAAGCCAACACGCAGATACAGCTTCTGCAAAGCATCAGCGAGTACATGAACGAGCCGGGCAACCGCTACCAGCCCCTGCCCGCCAACGTGGGACTGGCCGACGCTACGGCCAACTCGCTCATCAGCAAATATAACGAAATCGTGCTCGAGCGCAACCGCATACTGCGCAGCGCCAGCGAGAGCAGCCCCTCCGTCACACCGCTCACCGCGCAGCTCGACGATCTGACCAACGGCATACGCCGTGCCCTCGGACAGTCGCGCCGCACCATGGAGATACAACGCAACAGCGTATCGCAGCAGTTCGGCAAGTACAGCGGACAGGTATCGGCCAACCCCGAACAGGAGCGCATGCTCACCCAGATCGGACGCCAGCAGGACGTGAAGTCGGGCCTCTACCTCATGCTCCTGCAGAAGCGTGAGGAGAACTCCATCTCCCTCGCCGCCACCGCCGACAAGGGCAAACTCATCGACGAACCCGCCTTCGCCGGCAAGATCAGCCCGAAAGAGACCATGATCATGGCCATTGCCCTCGCCGCAGGACTTGCACTGCCCACTCTCATCATCTTCCTCGCCAGTCTCTTCCGCTACCGCATAGAGGGACACGACGACGTGGCCAGACTCACCTCCATACCCATCGTGGCCGATGTAGCAGTGGCCAGCGAAGCCGCCAAGACCAAGGCTGACATCGTGGTGCACGAAAACCAGAACAACCAGATGGAGGAGATCTTCCGCTCGCTCCGCACCAACGTGCAGTTCATGCTCAAGGAGCACGAGAACGTCATCATGTTCACCTCCAGCACCTCCGGAGAAGGCAAGACGTTCACGGCAGCCAACCTCGCCGTAAGTTTCGCCCTGCTTGACAAGAAAGTCATCCTCCTCGGACTCGACATACGCAAGCCGCGACTCGCCGAACTCTTTGAGATCAACGACCACCAGCACGGCATCACCCCGCTGCTCACCCTTAGCGACCCCACCGACGAGGAGATCCGCTCGCAGATCATCCCCTCGGGCATCAACAACAACCTCGACCTGCTCATGGCCGGACCCATACCGCCCAACCCGACAGAGCTGATTGCCCGCAAGTCGCTCGACGAGATCATCGCACGGCTGAGAAAGACCTACGACTACATCCTCATCGACACCGCCCCTGTAGGACTGGTGAGCGACACCATCTACATCGGCCGTGTAGCCGACCTCACCGTCTACGTCTGCCGCGCCGACTTCACCGCCAAGAGCAGTTTCGGACTCATCAACGCGCTCAACGAGGAGAAGAAGCTGCCCAACATGAGCATCGTCATCAACGGCATCGACATGTCGAAGAAGAAGTACGGCTACTACTACGGCTACGGCAAGTACGGCAAGTACGGACACTACGGCTCATACACCTACACCGGACACTACGGCTACGGGTACGGCACATACCAGAACAGCCACTACGGCGACAAGAACGACACATCGGTAAAACGGTAAAAGGTTCCGCCACGACAACGGGTAAAAAATAACTTGCGCACTTTTGCAGCCAAAGGCCGTCTGTAGGCCGGCCCAGAATTACCCAAGTTATTTTTTACACATGCCACACGCAACTTTTTGCCATCATCAAAAAAACAGAAAACAGAAAAGAAATGGTAATAGCAGTAGATTTCGATGGCACCATCGTCGAACATCGCTACCCCGAAATAGGCCGGGAAATACCCTTCGCCACCGACACCCTCCGTATGCTCATCGCCGAGCAGCACAAGCTCATCCTTTGGAGCGTGCGCGAGGGACAGCTCCTCGATGATGCCGTCGCCTGGTGCAAGGAGCGCGGCGTCACCTTCTATGCCGTCAACAAGGACTTCCCCGAAGAGAAAGTGGAGTACAACAACCACTTCTCGCGCAAGATCAAGGTCGACCTCTTCATCGACGACCGCAATATCGGCGGTCTCCCCGACTGGGGACAGATCTACCGTATGATACACGACGGCAAGACCTTCGCCGACCTTCTGGCCGAAGACCGCCGCTCGCGCATCGACAGCCAGCCGCCAAAGAAAAAAGGCTGGTGGCCGTTCTGAATCCGGTAAGGGCGCACCACATAACAGGAATCGCACCCGGTCTTTCTGTCCTGTAAGAGCGCCATACCATAGGATACGCACTATCTCCCCGAAAGTCCGGTAAAGGGCACATTATCAGAATCGTCCCAATCTCCCGGAAAGTCCTGTAAGGACGACATATTATAGGATAGGGGGCGAGCCCCTATCTCTCAATATTACAACACTATTTTGCCCCTGTAGGGGGCGCATAATTCAACCTCAACCGACATCGAACTATGCGTCCCCTACAGGGGCAACCTATAATCGTACTCTACCCGTTATTTCTTCTTTCTGTCCAACAGATGCACCGCGATATTGGCGATGATGGCCGTCAGTCCGCCCGTAGTGATACCACTGGAGAAGATGATGCGCACGCTGTCGGGAGTGGCACGCAGTATGTCAGGCATCAGTTCCACACCCATACCGAACGAGAGACTTGCGGCCAATACGAGGATGGCCTTGCGGTCGATGGGCAGTGATGCCACGATGCGTATGCCCGTCGCAGCTATCGTGCCGAACATGAGCAGGGTCGCGCCGCCGAGCACGGGAGCGGGAATGGTGGAGAACACGGTCCCGAGAATCGGGAAACAACCCAGGAATACGAGCATGCCCGCAATGAAGTAGCCCACATAGCGGCTGGCCACGCCCGTGAGCTGTATGATTCCGTTGTTCTGTGCAAAGATAGAGTTGGGAAACGAGCTGAAGACTCCCGCAATCATGGAGTTCACGCCGTCGGCCATGACACCTCCGGAGATGCGCTTCACATAGGCTTTGTCATCGAGCGACAGTCCGGAGATGAGGGAGTTGGCCGTCACGTCGCCCGTAGCCTCGATGGCGGTCACCAGATAGACGATACCCATGGAGAAGATGGCCGACCAACTGACCTCAAAACCATACTTGAACGGCACTATCTTGTAGAAATACTTGTCCGTCGCACCGGTGACGGCCGAGTAGTCTACCATGCCCAAACTGGCCGACACGGCATAGCCGATGACGATGCCCAGAAAGATACTGCTCATGCGCAGGTACTTGAAGCGGCTCAGGTTGAAGAGCATCACACTGACCAGCACGATGACGGCCACCCCGATATTGCGCATAGACCCGAACTCGGGAGCACCGGTGTCGCCACCGCCACAGGAGGTGATACCGGCCTTGACGAGTGTCAGACCGATAAGTATCACGACCGTACCGCTCACCAGCGGCGTGATGACCTTGCGCAGGTAGCGGAACGTGCAGCTCACCAGTATCTCTACGGGAGCGCCGAGAACGCATGCGCCAAACACGGCGGGCAGGCCGCTCACCGTCCCGATGGCGATGATCGGACCGATAAACGAGAAGCTCGTGCCCTGCACGCAGAGCATACGGCAGCCTACCGGACCTATCCTGCGGCACTGTATGAAGGTGCAGATGCCCGATGCGAGCAACGACATCGACACCATGAAAGCAGACGTCAGCTTGTCGAGTCCCAGAGCCTGGGCGATGATGAGCGGTGGGGTGATGATGGCAACAAAGATGGCGAGCAGGTGTTGCAGGGCGGCAAAGAAGGCGTCGTGCAACGGCGGACGGTCCTCGATGCCGTAGATGAGCGTCGAGTCGGCGGTGTGGTTGACTTGTGTCATAAGGGTAAGAATTTTTTTCGTTTGAAGTTCAGTGTGCCTACGAAGCCATTTGGGGCGTGTCCCTTTCGGACACGCCCCAAATGACAACCGGCCGCTATGCCAGTTCTATCTTGCAGTTGTCAAGGCTTTTCACCGTAGCCAGCGCGACATAGTCGATGCCTTGGCTGCGCAGAAAGTCGCCGCCCTGCTGGAAAGCCTTTTCTATCAGAAATCCCATGGCCTCTATCTTGGCACCGGCCTGGCGACACAAGTCGATGACGCCTTTCGAGGCATTGCCGTTGGCCAAGAAGTCATCAATGAAGAGCACGCGGTCGTCGGCGTTGAGGAAACTGTTGCTGATGCACACCGTGTAGTCGCGGTCCTTGGTGAAGGAGTGTACCGTGGAGGTGAGCATGTTGTCCATCGTCTTGGGCTGCTTCTTCTTGATGAACACCACGGGCAGCTGCATCAGGTAGCCCACGAGTATGGCAGGGGCGATACCGCTGGCCTCGATAGTCACGATCTTGTTGATGGGCCGGTCACAGTAAATGCGCACCAGTTCCTTGGCCAGATCCATCATCAGATTAGGGTCCATCTGGTGATTGATGAAACTGTCCACTTTGAGAATACCGCCAGGATAGCACTTGCCGTCCTGCATGATCCGTCGTTTGAGTAAATCCATTGTGTGAGATGTCTTGTCGGGCAAGTGTCTTACCGCCCGTTTTTAGAATTGTTTTGCAAATGTACTACATTTTTTGCAATTTGAGATTGCAACGGACCAATATTGCGGAAAATCACGGGGCTGTTTTCATTGCATGTAGGATATATATAAGTACATTTGCACCCAAACAACGGTGAAGGAATAAGTCTGTACATTTTTCGGCTTATAGTCTTTCACCACCACCAAACAAAAAAAAGTAGAAGATGGAAACAACAGACAAGGACATCCGCCGTATCGTCACCGCCGACGCGCCCTACATCGGCAATCCCATGCGCATACCGGCAGACATACAGGAGCAGGCGCGCGAGCTCTGCTGGAAGTACAACACTTGCGCCCCCAACGACCGCGAGACCCAGCGCAGCATTCTCAAGCGCCTGCTCGGCACTTGGGACGAGAGCATCGTACTTGCCCCGCACATACATTTCGACTACGGCATCAACACACATTTCGCCGGCGGCTACTTCACGCTGGTCAACTTCGACAGCATCTTTCTCGACACGTCGCCCATACACATCGGCAAGGACGTGCTGATCGGTCCACGGTGCGTGCTGGCCTGCCCCGGCCACCCCATGCATCCCAGCCAGCGGTGCGGCAAACCGCTGATGACCAGCCGCCCCATCACCATCGGCGACAGTGTGTGGCTCGGTGCGGGCGTCACAGTGCTTGGCGGCGTCACCATCGGAGCGGGAGCGATGATAGCCGCGGGTGCGGTGGTGACACACGATGTGCCCGAAGGCGTGGTGGCCGGCGGAGTGCCCTGCCGGGTCATCAGAAAGGTCACCGACGACGACCTCATCGCAAAGAAGGACGTCTCGTTCTAGGCGGGTTCTCAAAATTACCTTTGATGAATTTTTGAATTTTAACCGAGCGGATTTTTCTGTCTTTCTGAAGGAGCATAGCGGGCTATGCGACTGAAGAAAGACAAAAAAGATGCCGGATAAAAACAAAAAGGCACAAAGAGCATACCTGTCAAAATAAGATTTGATAATGCGTAGAATTTTTAGAACACGCCTCTAACGTTAAAAAACATTTCTCGGAGATACGCCTACCCACTTTCGGCCAAAACGCACTGCACTACGGCCAACACATTTACTTTTTCAACGAAAATACGGATTGACTCCGCAAAACCGACGAAAAATCCGGCATTTCCGTTCGAAACGTATGTTAATAAACACGCCCCGCACTAAACTTTTCAGTGTCGGATTGTATCTAAAAGTCAGAAGACCGCACGACAAGTGCGCTACATATCACAATCAGAATACGCCATACATTATTATATAGAAAAAAACGACGATGAAGAAATTCTGGATGACAAACGGCTTGGCCGCTATGCTGCTGTTCATGGGCATGCCTTGCGAAGCCAAGCAATGGACGTTGCAGGGATGTATAGACTATGCCTTGGCCAACAACATCACGCTCAGGAAAGCCGCCCTGCAGAAGAGTTCCGCACTGGAAGACGTCAAGCAGAGCCAGGCCGCATTGCTGCCTTCGCTCAGTTTCAGCACCTCGCAGAACATGACCTACCGCCCGTGGCCCGAGACGGGAAGCGCCACCGTGTCCAACGGCTACGTACAGTCGAGCGTCGACAAGGTGTACTACAACGGGTCGTACTCCATCACCGGCAACTGGACCGTATGGAACGGCGGACAGAACGCCAACACCGTGAAACTCAACAAGCTGACCGCCGAGCAGGCCCGTCTCGACTCCGCCGTGACGGCCAACAACATACTCGAGCAGATCGCACAGCTCTACGTGCAGATACTCTACTCCAACGAGGCCATCAAGGTCAACAAGGAAAGCCTCTCCACCAGCACCACCAACGAGGAACGCGGCAAGACCATGCTGCAGGTGGGCAAGATGAGCAAGGCCGACCTGGCCCAGCTCACGGCCCAGCGCGCACAGGACGAATACAATGTCGTGGAGGCCGAGAGCAACCTGCGCAACTACAAGCGCCAGCTCAAGCAGCTGCTGCAGATCGCCGACGACGAGGAGTTCGACGTCGCCATCCCCTCCACCACCGACGACATGGCCCTGCAGGACATCCCCGCACTCAACGATGTCTACGCCGCCACGCTTGAGATACGCCCCGAGATACAGAACGCCAAGCTCGGCATCGAGAGCAGCGACCTCAGCGTGAAGATTGCCAAGGCGCAGAGGCTGCCCACCATCGGACTGAACGCCGGATTCATGACCAGCACCACCTCCATGAGCGACAGTCCGTGGGGCACGCAGCTGAAGAACAACTTCGACTTCGGAGCCGGCATCACCGTCAGCATACCCATCTTCGACAACCGTGCATCGAAGACGGCCGTCAACAAGGCCCTCATACAGCGACAGAACTACATGCTCGACCTGCAGGACAAGCAGACCACCCTCTACTCTACCGTGGAGAACTACTGGCTGCAGGCCGTGACCAACCAGAACAAGTTCCGTGCCGCCCATGTGTCCACCGAGAGCGCACAGGCCAGCTACGAGCTGCTCAGCGAGCAATTCCGCCAGGGACTCAAGAATATCGTCGAGCTCATGACCGGCAAGAACGCCCTGCTCACCGCCCAGCAGAACGAGCTGCAGAGCAAGTACCTGACGATACTCAACATCAACATGCTCAACTTCTACAAGACGGGCGAACTCAAGTGACCGTATTCCAATCATAAGGAGATTTAGTCCACATTCTTTGGATATGTTTTCGAGACAAGGGCAAAGGGGACGGGCCACCTCCCCGTCCGATTCCTAAAGTCGAGAGACATCAGAACAAAACATCATTTCATACTATACTATTCCGGACGGGACTGAGGCCCGCCCCCGAGTCCTTGTTGTTTTGTCGCGAAGACTGTCCACGCTTGCCGGACTTCCACCATACACACCCCATCCACCCCACCCACACGAAAAATAGAGTAACGAGAGAGATATGAAAAAACTAAGCAAACTGTGGCTCGTCGTCGGCGTCCTCGCCGTCGTGGCCGTCGCTGCCTGGATGCTTTCGGGCAAAAAGAAAAAGGAGGAAGTGACCTTCGCTACCGAAAAGGTGGCTCCCGCCAATCTCAAGAACAGCGTGACCGCTACCGGCACCATCGAACCGGTCACCTCCGTGACCGTCGGTACACAGGTCAGCGGTATTGTCAGCAAACTGTACGTCGACTACAACAGCGTGGTCAAGAAGGGACAGGTCATCGCCGAGCTCGACAAGACCAACCTCATCAGCCAGCTCAACACCGCCAAGGCCAATCTCGCCAGCGCACAAAGCAAGCTCAACTACGAGACGGCCAACTACAAGCGCTACAAGTCGCTCTACCAGAAAGGACTCGTCAGCGCCGATGACTACGAGAACGCACAGCTCACCTACAAGCAGGCCAGCGAGCAGGTAGCCTCCTGCAAGGAGGAAGTGCAGCGCGCACAGACCAACCTCGGCTACGCCACCATCACCTCGCCCATCGACGGCGTGGTACTCTCCAAATCGGTAGAGGAAGGACAGACCGTGGCCGCCAGCTTCTCTACGCCTGAACTGTTCACCATCGCACAGGACCTGACCAACATGCAGGTCGTGGCCGATGTCGACGAGGCTGACATAGGCGACGTGAAGAACGGCGAGCGCGTGACCTTCACCGTCGACGCCTATCCCGACGACACCTTCGAGGGAACCGTCACACAAGTGCGCCAGGAAGCCACCACGACCAACAACGTCGTCACCTACGAGGTGGTCATCTCCGCCCCCAACGCCAACCTGAAACTCAAGCCGGGCCTCACGGCCAACGTCACCATCTTCACCGCCGAGCGCAAGAACGTGCTCAGCGTACCCAGCAAGGCCCTGCGCTACACGCCGACCAAGGAGACCGTGGGCAAGATGAAGATCGTAGACTGCAACGGCAAGAACAAGGTATGGACCCTCGAGGGCAACCGCATCGTGGCCCACAGCGTCAATATCGGCATGACCGACGGCACACACACCGAGATCCTCAGCGGCATCACCTCCGGCACACAGGTCATCACCGGACTCAATGTCTCTACCGAGGGTACCGAAGAAGAGGAGAGCGCCGACGCCAGCGGAAGCAGCGAGAGCAGCCCCTTCCAGCCTGGCCCTCCGGGAAAGAACAAGAAGAAATAAGCACAACGTAACCTGAGTTTTGTCATGGAAAAGAAAGTAGTCATAGAACTTCAGGACGTCAAGCGCGACTTCCTCGTCGGCGACGAGACAGTACACGCCCTGCGCGGTGTCTCGTTCAAGATCTACGAGGGCGAGTTCGTCACCATCATGGGCAAGTCGGGATCGGGCAAGTCTACCCTGCTCAACCAGTTGGGCTGCCTCGATACGCCGTCGAGCGGCGAGTACTACCTCGACGGCACGTCCGTCAGGACCATGTCCAAGTCGCAGCGCGCCGTGCTGCGCAACCGCAAGATCGGGTTCATCTTCCAGAACTACAACCTTCTGCCGAAGACCACCAGCGTGGAGAACGTCGAGCTGCCGCTCATGTACAACGCCGGCGTGAGCGCCAAGGAGCGGTTCGACCGCGCCGTCGAGGCACTCAAGGCCGTCGGACTAGGCAGCCGCCTCTACCACAAGTCCAACCAGATGTCAGGCGGACAGATGCAGCGCGTAGCCATCGCCCGCGCGCTGGTCAACAATCCCGCCGTCATCCTGGCCGACGAGGCCACCGGTAACCTCGACACCCGCACCTCGTTTGAGATACTGGTACTCTTCCAGAAACTGCATGCGGCCGGACGCACCATCATCTTCGTGACCCACAACCCCGACATCGCCAACTACTCCTCGCGCAACATCATGCTGCGCGACGGACACGTC
>CAVHOL010000013.1:24271-46973 GCA_963637655.1 bacterium
ACGTCATCAGCGACGAGTACAACAAGAACATACTCTCGGCGGCCGACGGACTGGCAGCACTGCCCCCCAACACCGACGAATGACATGCGGCGCCCGCCAGCACCGACAGACAACCATCACAGGCGGGCCGCACTGACAGCGGCCCGTCCCTACATTTTCCCCACTTCAACAAGAACAGATGAACTACAGCAATCTTCTCAAGATAGCCATCCGCGCCATCGCGGCCAACAAGATGCGGTCGTTTCTCACGGCGCTCGGCATCATCATCGGCGTGGCGTCGGTCATCACGATGCTCGCCATCGGACAGGGTTCGAAGAAAAGCATCCAGGCCAACATCGCCGAGATGGGATCGAACATGATCATGATCTCACCGGGCGAAGACCGCGGCCCCGGCGGCGTGCGCCAGGACGCATCGTCGATGGAGACCCTCAAGCTGACCGACTACACCACGCTCAAGGACGAGTGCAACTATATCAAGGGCATCAGTCCTACCGTGAACAGCAGCGGACAGTGGATCTACGGCAACAACAATACACCGTCGAGCATCTACGGCGTCAACCAGGACTACCTCGACATCCGCCAGCTCTCGGTGGCCGAGGGCGAGATGTTCACCGATGCCGACATCAAGGCGAGCGCCAAGGTGTGCATCCTCGGACAGACCATCGTCGACAACCTCTTCCCCGACGGTTCTGACCCCGTGGGCAAGGTGGTGCGCTTCAACTCCATTCCCTTCCGCGTCGTCGGCGTACTGAAGAAGAAGGGCTACAACTCCATGGGCATGGACCAGGACGACCTCGCCCTCGCTCCCTACACCACGGTGATGAAGCGTATTCTCGCACAGACCTATCTCGGCGGACTCACCTGCTCGGCCATCACCGAGGACGTCACCGACAACGCCATCCAGGAGATTACCACCATTCTCCGCCGCACCCACAAGCTCAAGGACGCGACCGAAGACAGTGAGGGCGACAGCGACGACTTCAATATCCGCTCGCAGGAAGAACTGGCCTCGATGATGAACTCCACCACCGACATGATGACCATCCTCCTGGGCTGCGTGGCCGGCATCTCGCTCATCGTCGGCGGTATCGGCATCATGAACATCATGTACGTGAGCGTCACCGAGCGCACCCGCGAGATCGGTCTCCGCATGAGCGTCGGCGCACGCGGCATCGACATCCTCAACCAGTTTCTCATCGAAGCCATCCTCCTCAGCGTCACCGGCGGCATCATCGGCGTACTGCTGGGCGTCGGGGCCTCGTATGCAGTGAAGCTCATTGCCCACTGGCCCATCTACATCCAGCCCTGGAGCATCATCATGAGTTTCGCCGTATGTACGTTCACCGGTGTGTTCTTCGGCTGGTACCCCGCCAAGAAGGCCGCCCAGCTCGACCCCATCGAGGCCATCCGCTACGAATAGGCCGCCGCAAAAGCAAAAAAACAGGTACATTGCGGCACAAAGAGAAAAAAATAAATTATCTTTGCAACGTGTATAAACTGCTTCGGCAGACACCACACACACGGTACACATAATTATAACAACAAAGAAGAAACCATCAGAATCATGAAGAAATTCAAAATCTTGACTTTGGCCATGTGCCTTCTCACGGTATTCAGTTGCTCTACCAAGCAGGGTACAGGTACGCTCATCGGTACAGGTGCCGGAACCGTTCTCGGCGGCATCATCGGCAAGATAGCCGGCAACACTGCAGTAGGCGCTGCCATCGGAGGCGCAGTAGGTGCCGGTACAGGCGCCATCATCGGCCGCCACATGGACAAGGTAGCCGAGCAGGCCAAGCAGCAGGTAGAGAACGCTACCGTAGAAGAGGTGACCGACGCCAACGGTCTGAAGGCCGTCAAGGTGACCTTCGACTCCGGTCTGCTCTTCGCCACCAACAAGTCTGACCTCAACGCCACTTCCAAGAACGACCTGGCCAAGTTTGCCACCGTGCTGAAGAACAACACCGACTGCCACGTCGACGTATACGGACACACCGACTCTACCGGCAACGACGGCATCAACATCCCCTTGAGCAACTCGCGCGCACAGAGCGTCGTGACCTATCTCCAGAGCTGCGGCGTGGCTTCCAGCCAGTTCCAGAACATCACCGGCAAGGGAAGCGCCGAGCCTGTAGCCGACAACAACACCGCTGCCGGCCGTCAGCAGAACCGCCGCGTGGAGGTATATCTCTACGCCAGCCAGGACATGGTCAACGCAGCCAACAACGGTACTCTGCAGTAACCGGAGTGCAGGCCTGCGCTTACCGCAAACCCATACAGGAGGTCACCGGTATCCCCGACGGATGCCGATGACCTCCCTTGTCGTTTTTTCCATCTTGCCGTTTTTACCATCTGTCAGCAAACGCACAGAATCATGAAATTAGTCTTCAGAATCGTACGCTGGGCCGTCGCCCTCTTCTTCAGCACCACCATTCTTGCCGTTGTACTCTACCGCTTCATGCCCGTCTACGTCACCCCGCTCATGGTCATCCGCTGTTTTCAGCAGGCAGGGGCGGGCGAGAGCATCACGATGCACCACCACTGGGTGTCGCTCGACAATATCTCGCCCCATCTTCCCGTAGCAGTCATGGCCAGCGAAGACCAGCGCTTCCTGCTCCACCACGGATTTGATTTCGACGCCATCGAGAAGGCGGCCAAGCGCAACGCCAAGGGCGGAAAACGCAAGCTCGGCGCCAGCACCATCTCGCAGCAGACGGCCAAGAACGTCTTTCTGTGGCCCGGACGCAGCTGGACACGCAAGGGATTTGAGGTGTACTTCACCGCCCTCATCGAACTGCTGTGGAGCAAGCAGCGCATCATGGAGGTATACCTCAACTCCATCGAGATGGGCAACGGCATCTACGGTGCCGACGCCGTGGCCGAGTACCACTTCGGCAAGACGGCTTCCGATCTGTCACGCGCCGACTGCGCCCTCATCGCCGCCACACTGCCCAACCCGCGGAAGTACGACAGCCAAAACCCGAGCGCATATATGCTCAAGCGGCAGGCGGCCATCCAGCACGAGATGAAGTTCATCCCCTCCTTCCCCAAAGAAGGCGAAGACATCAATCCCCAGTCTGTATCGGGCGGCGTATACCGCCAACGCAAGAAATAGCACGAACATTCCCGCAACCAAGCCATACAACGAAAGCATCCTTATGAAAGACCTTTTCGCCGAGCTCAACGCCAGCCAACAGGAAGCGGTGGCCTACTGCGACGGACCGCAGATGGTCATCGCCGGTGCCGGATCGGGCAAGACGCGCGTCCTCACCTACAAGATCGCCTACCTGCTGCAGCAGGGCATCGCCCCGTGGAACATCCTCGCCCTCACGTTCACCAACAAGGCGGCACGCGAGATGAAGGAGCGTATCGGTACGCTCGTGGGCCACGACATCGCCCGCCGGCTCAACATGGGCACCTTCCACTCCGTCTTTTCGCGCATCCTCCGGACAGAAGCCGGCACTATAGGGTACGACAGCAACTACACCATCTACGACGAGAACGACTCCCGTTCGCTCATCAAGGCTATCGTCAAGGAACTGGGACTCGACGAGAAGGTCTACAAGCCGGCCTCCGTCCACGGCAAGATCAGTATGGCCAAGAACCACCTTATCGGTCCAGAGGGATACACGCACTCCTCTGCGCTCATCGAACGCGACAAGTACGACCGCATGCCGAAGATGTCCGAGATCTACCGCATATACGACATCAGATGCCGTGCGGCCAATGCGATGGACTTCGACGACCTGCTCGTGATGACCTTCCGCCTGTTCCGCGACAATCCCGCGATATGCGACAAGTACCAGGAACGCTTTGCCTACGTGCTTGTCGACGAGTACCAGGACACCAACTACGTGCAGCAGTGCATCGTGCAGCAGCTCACCGCACGCCGCCGCCAGCTCTGTGTCGTGGGCGACGACGCCCAGAGCATCTACGCCTTCCGGGGCGCCAATATCGACAATATGCTTGACTTCAAGAAGGCTTTCGGCGAATTCCGTACCTTCAAACTGGAGCAGAACTACCGCAGCACGCAGGCCATCGTCAAGGCCGCCAACAGCCTCATCGCCCACAACCGCCGGCAAATCAAGAAAAACGTCTTCAGCGAAAACGAGCCCGGCGACCGCATCGTCTTCCGCCAGGCCTTCTCCGACAAGGAGGAGGTGTCGCTCGTGTGCAAGGACATCCAGCGCCTGCGCCGCAAGGAGCACTGCGAGTACGGCGACTTCTGCATCCTCTACCGCACCAATGCGCAAAGCCGCAATTTCGAAGAGGAGATGCGGCGCCAGTCCATACCCTACCGTATCTATGGCGGCGTGAGCTTCTACCAGCGCAAGGAGATCAAGGACATCATCGCCTACTTCCGCCTGGTCGTTAACCCTGACGACGAGGAGGCTCTGCTCCGCATCATCAACTACCCGGCACGCGGCATCGGACAGACTACACTGTCCAAACTCCGCGAGACAGCCCACAAGGCCAACGTCAGCATCTGGGAGGTCATGGAGCATCCGCAAGACTACGCCCTGCCCGTGACGAAGGGCACGCTGACAAAACTGTCGGCCTTCCACGCACTCATCGCCTCGTTTGTCGCCGACCGCGACAGTGCCGATGCCTACACACTCGGCACACGCATCCTGCTGCAGTCGGGCATACAGGCCGACCTGATGGCCGACAATACGCCCGAGGGTCAGGCCCGGCAGGAGAACCTGGGCGAGTTTGAGTCATCGCTCCGCGACTTCGTCGACACACGCACCGAGGAGGGACAGACCGACGAGACCTTCCTTTCGTACTTCATACAGGAGACATCGCTGCTCACCGACCAGGATTCCGACAAGGACGAGATCGCCGGCGGACGCGTGTCGCTGATGACGGTGCACGCCTCGAAAGGTCTGGAGTTTCCTACCGTCTTTGTCGTAGGACTCGAAGAAAACATCTTTCCGGGCCAACGCTCGCTCAATTCGCCCCGCGAACTGGAAGAAGAGCGCCGCCTGCTCTACGTCGCCATCACACGGGCGGAGAAGCACTGTATCCTTTCGTGCGCCAAAAACCGCTATATGTACGGCAACATGTCGTTCAATGCGCCGAGCCGTTTTGTAGGGGAGATCGCCTCCAGCCTGATCGACTACCAAGACGACGAGGGTCCCTTCGGCACAAGACGCGCCCCGTTCACGTACCTCCGCACGCCGTCAGCGCCGCAATATGCTCGCCACAATGCATCCCCTGCCCCATCGGTCCGACAGTCCTCCTTTACAGGAAATACCGCTCCGGCGCCCGCAGCGCACTCCGCCGCTGGTTCTCTTGCTCCCGGCACCGTCGTCGAGCACCAACGGTTCGGCCGCGGCACGGTGATACGCACCGAAGGGAGCGGAGAGAACGAGAAAGCCACCGTGCAGTTTCAGAATACCGGCATCAAGCAGCTCCTCCTCAAGTTTGCCCGGCTGAAGGTCGTCGAATGAACGATAACCTCCTTACATAAAAATCACTCGAAGTTTAACCATTTACGGCGGTAATTTACAGAACCGCCCTACAATCAGATATGGAAAAGAAAGATTTGCGTATCGTGTTCATGGGAACACCTGAGTTTGCCGTTGAGTCATTGCAGCGGTTGGTAGAAGGCGGCTACAACGTCGTGGCCGTCGTGACCCAGCCCGACAAACCTGTCGGCCGCCACGGATCGGTGCTCCGGGCTTCGGCCGTAAAGGAGTATGCACTCAGCGTAGGACTTCCCGTACTGCAACCGGTGAAGATGAAGGATCCGGAGTTTGTCGAGCAGCTGGCCTCCTACAAGGCCGGACTGCAGGTGGTCGTGGCCTTCCGCATGCTGCCCGAGGTAGTATGGGCGATGCCCGAGCACGGCACGTTCAACGTGCACGCCGCCCTACTGCCGCAGTACCGCGGTGCGGCCCCCATCAACTGGGCCATCATCAACGGCGAGCAGGAGACGGGCGTGACCACCTTCTTCCTCGACCACGACATCGATACAGGCCGCATCATCATGCAGAAGCGGTTTGCCATACCCGAAGAGGCCGACGCCGAATATGTGTACGAAGGTCTGATGCACCTGGGTGCCGAGATCTGCCAGGAAACGGTGGATGCCGTCATTGCCACCGACGGCCATGTACCGTCGCAACCGCAAGCGGAGGAAGGCGAACTGCACGCCGCCCCGAAGATCTTCAAGGAGACGTGCGAGATCGACTGGACACAGACGGCCAAGCGCGTACACGACTTCGTGCGCGGGCTCAGCCCCTACCCCGGCACATGGACCCACCTGCTCGACGCTTCGGGCCGGACGGCGGT
Organism: bacterium; assembly: GCA_963637655.1. Taxonomy (GTDB): domain Bacteria; phylum Bacteroidota; class Bacteroidia; order Bacteroidales; family Bacteroidaceae; genus Prevotella. Next base: position 30,566 of record CAVHOL010000013.1, read on the forward strand.
GCTGAAGGTCTTCAAGACCCTGCAGACGGGCCGCCCTGCCGATGCCGCCGCCGGAACACTGTCCACGGAGCACGGCCATCTCTATGTGGCCACCGCCGACGCATGGTTGGAGATACTCGAGCTGCAGGCTCCCGGCAAGAAGCGCATGGCCGCCCGCGACTACCTCAACGGCAACAAGGATATGGACAGCTGCCGGCTCGTGCCCTCACAGGAGAGCGAAGCGTAATACATAGGATGACAGACCATCCCTACCACCGAAAAATGAGGAAAGTATACCGGTAACCAGCTACTTTGCACACCCAGCCCCGTAGGGGCGACATAGTATAGGATAGGGGTTTACCCCTATCTCAATCGGAATACGCAAACGTTGCCCCTGTAGGGGGCGCATAATTAAACAGAATGGATGAATTATGCGCCCCCTACAGGGGCAACGTTTGAGATACCCGTTAGAGGCCGCGCTCGACTTTGTCGCTTGCCTAAGCAAGAGCCCTATCCTATACTATGTCGCCCCTACGGGGCTGGGATTACCATAATTCAAAAATAGAACATTGCGGGTAAGACAATCTCAGAACGCCTTGGGATTTTCCAACTCGTTTACTACGAGATTCTTCAATGGATTCTTATGGGCATTTAATACTTTCTATTGACGACAATCTCGTCGGTGAAGACCCAACCGCCGTCCTTGCTGGTCGTGGCCGTGAAGCGCACATAGCGCCCGCGGGCCCGTCCGTTCCAGCTGCAGTCATTGATGAAATATTCTTTGTCGGTGTCGGTCTTGTATACCTGGCGGTTGATGATATCGAAATGCTCGCCGTCGTCAGACACGGAGACAGTCACTTCCTCGGGGAAGTACACCCATGCGCTGGCGGCCTGCATGAACGAGGCGCTCACGTCGCGGATGTCGGTCGTTGCGCCCATGTCGACAACAACGTCAAGTCCCTTGCCGATGAAGCCCTGCCATACGCCGTCGCCATAGCCCCAGTCGCCCCGGCGTCCGTCGGTGAGCGTACTGTCGCCCGCAGCTTTGTAGTTGGGGGAGTACGGCTCACGGTAGATGACACGCTTGCCGCGGCCCTCATGGTCGACCGGCGTGCGTGTCTCGTGGCGGCTGCCATACTCCTTCGTCACGTCGAAGGGCGAGTAGCCGGCAGCCTGCATGCGCTGCGTGGCCTTGACGACACGCGAGCGGAAAGCCTCAAACGATGTCTTGTTGTGGCTCCACCCCACCTCGGCCAGCGCCATCAGTCGCGGATAGATCATATAGTCGGCGTGCTGCGTGGTCTCTATGTACTCCGTCCACAGGTTGCCCTGCACGCCAAGGAGATGGTCGGCCAAGGCCGATGATGCCGTCTTCTCGGACAACGGCTCGTAGGAATAGACCTGCTTCAGCGGACGGTAGGTACCCATCGCCTTCGGGGTGTGCAGCGGCGAGTCCTGGTACTGGTCGAGGTAGCAGTAGGCACCGGGGGTCATCACGACGGGATGCCCCATGTTGGCAGCCGTGATGCCGCCCTCCTCACCCCGCCAGCTCATGACGGTGGCGTTGGGTGCCAGCTTGCCCTCGAGTATCTCGTCCCAGCCCATGAGCTTGCGGCCGTTGGCATTGAGGAAGCGCTCGATGCGGGCCGTAAGATAGCTCTGCAGTTCGGCGGTCGTGGTGAGATGCTCGTCCTGCATGCGCTTGCGGCACTTTTCGCACTTCTCCCATCCCGAGCGGGTGGCCTCGTCGCCGCCGATATGTATGTACTCGGAGGGGAAGATATCCATCACCTCGCGCAACACATTCTCAAGGAAGGTGAAGGTCTGCTCGTTGCCCACGCAGAAGTCGCCTTCGGCATAGGGTTTCCCCGAACATGACAGTTCGGGATAGGCCGCCGTAACCTCGTCGCTATGGCCGGGCATCTCGATTTCGGGAATGACGGTGATGTGCCGCTGGGCCGCATAGCGCACCAGTTCGCGCATCTCCTTCTGCGTGTAGTATCCGCCGTAGGCTCCCTCGTCGCCCTTGTGACAGTACTTGCGGTTGGAGGCCGTGTCCCACCAGTCCTTCCAACTGCTGCAGGTACGGTAGGCCACCTCGGTGGTGAGGCGGGGATACTTCTTGATCTCGAGCCGCCAGCCGCCGCCGTCGGTGAGATGGAGGTGCAGACGGTCCATCTTGAAGTAGGCCAATGCGTCAACCTGACGCTTGAGATAGTCGAACGGCCAGAAGTGGCGTGAGCAGTCGAGCATCAGTCCGCGGTAGGTGAAGCGCGGACGGTCGGTGATATGGGCACAGGGTATCTGGCGGTCCTCGTCCATCATCTGCCGCAACGATTGTATGCCGTAGAAGAGTCCCGTCGGGGTGACCGCCTCAACGGTGATGCCCTTCGTGGAGACATCGAGCGTGTAGCCCTGCAGTGCGGCATCGTCGATGGCTCGGGCCGCTTCGTCGGCCGTACCGGTGCAGACGAGACGGAGCACGCCCTGGGCGGCGTCGGCCTTGGCACTGAAGTCATGGAGAGAAAGCGTGCCGGCAAGATAGGACTTGATGAACTTGAGGTCGCTTCCGCGAAGATTGGTGTAGACTGGGGTGCGGGCTTCGAGCGTGAAACGGCCCTCACGCGCAGCGTAAGCGGTGGGGTTGGGGATGATGTTCTGCGCCTGCACGGGTTGCCCCGCAAGAAGGGCGGCAAACAGCAGGACGAGGACGAACGGTCGGTATGAAAGCATGTCGTATTACAATAAGTTTTTAAAAAAGGAAGAAATAAGAAAGTCGGAATGAACAAAAGGCGAAGGCCTGTCCACCGCATACGGTGGCTGGTCCTCGCCTTATGGTTGTTCAGTCATTCAAATATCAGTACTTGACCGAATCCGGTTTCCGGCCCGGATCACCAGTCGCCCAAGTTCTGGTGCTTCTCCGGCCAGAGGTGGATGGCATACTTGTAGCCCAGTTTGTCGTAGATCTGCGACATGTGGGTCTCGCGCTTGACAAACTCCTCAAAGTTCTTCTTGGCGACGGGCACCCACTGCACTTCTGCGAGAGCGCCGATACGCGGCATGACCATGTATTCCACCATGTTGGTATTGGGGATGTATTCGGTCCAAAGATTGGCCTGTACGCCGAGGATGTGCTTCTTGGCGGCATCCGACAGAGAGTCGGGAGCGGCATCGAAGGAGTAGACCTTCTCTACGGGCAGATAACCGCCGATACACATCGGCTCGCCGCCCTGGTTCTTGGTCTGATAGTAGTCGAAGTAGCAATAGTCCGTGGGCGACATGATAACGTCGTGTCCGGCCTCGGCAGCCTTGCTGCCCGGCGCTACGCCCTGCCAGCTCATGATGGTCGCGCTCTGGTTGATGGGACCGTGTGTGATCTCGTCCCAACCTACTATGCTGCGTCCCTTGGAATTGATGTACTTCTCCATGCGGTTGGTGAAGATGCTCTGCAGGTGCTTGGCGTCAATGCCATTGGCTGCGGCCAGGGCCTTGCACTTGGGGCAGGACTCCCAGCGTACAGTCGGAGTCTCGTCGCCGCCGATATGGAAATATTTGGAGGGGAAGATGTCACAGAGCTCGTCGACGACATCCTGCAGGAAGGTATAGATCTTCTCGTTGCCCAGACAGAGCACGTCGCGGAACACGCCCCATCCGTAGCCTACCTCATAGGGACCGCCAGTGCAGCCCAGTTCGGGATAGGAGGCAAGGGCGGCGAGCATGTGGCCCGGCATGTCGATCTCGGGAATGACGGTGATGTGGCGTTCGGCAGCGTAGCGTACGATCTCGCGTGCCTCATCCTGGGTATAGAAGCCGCCGTAGGGCGTGCCGTCATCGAGGTCAGCATTGTGTCCCATGATGGTGCGCTTGCGCACGGAACCCACCTGGGTGAGTTTGGGATATTTCTTGATTTCGATGCGCCATCCCTGGTCCTCGCTGAGGTGCCAGTGGAAGGTGTTCATATTGTGCAGGGCAAGGATGTCGATGTACTTCTTGACAAAGGAGGCGGGGAAGAAGTGGCGTCCGCAGTCGAGCATCATGCCGCGGTAGCCGAAACGGGGAGCGTCGGCCACGACAGTGGCGGGAATGGTGATGTCCTCAGCCTTGTCGAGCGTGGGGAGCGACTTGCGCAGGGTCTGTATGCCGTAGAACACGCCGGCGGCAGTGCTTCCGGCGATGGTCACCTGCTTGTCGGTGACGGTGAGGCGGTAGGCTTCCTTGCCTTCCACCTTCGGGTCGATGACGAGCACCACGGCGGCCGTCTTCTTGTCTTTCTTGGCAACGACAGTGAGCTTCATGCCGGTAAGCTGCTCTACATATTCGGAGAGAAACTCGGCGTTCTTCTGCATCTTGGCATCGGTGCCGGCATAGACAATCGGTGTACTGGCAGTCAGTGTGAAGGCCTTGCCTTTCTGCAAGACGATGCTTTGCGGCAGAGGTACCACATTGCTGAAGTTGGCATCGGCTGCATGACTGTCAAGCAGCGAGGCACAAAGTAAGGTTGCGAGAACCACTTTCTTGATCATGAGAAAATATGTTTTTAGTTATTGTTCAGACCGCATGGTATCGGGTAATTCTGTTCCCTGGTATGAGATAGTATGCAAATGTACGCAAAAAGCAGGATATATCCACGCTTTTTTGTTTTTTTTAGATACTCTGCTGTGTCAGACAGAAAGTGTGTGCCGGGAGGGAAATGCTCTTTAAAACCGCCAAAGGCAGATTTTAAAAACCGCTTTATGGGAATTTTCTGTACCTTTGCAGACCCAAACAGGCAATTTCTTATAAAAAGATAGAAAATGGATAACAAAAAACCTCTTTTCGCCCACTTGTCCCTGCTCTGCGCCGGTTGTTGCTGGGGTCTGATGGCCCCGGTAGGCAAACAGGCCATGCTGCACGGCATCGACGGCATCGACATGGTGGCCTTCCGCGTATTGGGCGGCGCCGTACTCTTCTGGCTGACGTCTCTTTTCACCGCCAAAGAGCATGTGCCGGCGCGCGACATTCTCAAGATGGGGGCTGCGGGCCTCTTTGCCCTGGTGTTCAACCAGTGTTCGTACACCATCGGACTCAACATGACCTCACCGAGCAACTCGAGCATTATGACCACCTCGATGCCGATCTTCGCCATGCTGCTCTCCTTCCTCATCCTCCACGAGCCGATCACCTGGAAGAAGGCGGGCGGCGTGTTTCTCGGTTGCGCCGGAGCGGTGATCATCATCACCACGAGCGCCCAGTCGGGCAATGCCAAGGTGGGCAACATCTGGGGCGACCTGCTCTGCATGTCGGCCCAACTGTCGTTCGCGCTGTACCTGGCGCTCTTCAAGCCGCTGGCACAGAAGTACTCGCTCTTCACGATGAACAAGTGGATGTTCACCTGGGCCACGGTGCTGATATGGCCGTTTGCCTTCAGCCACGTGGCCGGCATCGACTATGCCCACGTCCCAGTGTCCACATGGTGGGAGACAGGCTACGTCATCTTCTTCGGCACCTACCTGGGCTACATCTGCATGATGGTGGGACAGAAGATACTGCGCCCGACGGTCGTTTCCATCTACAATTATGTACAGCCGGTCGTCTCGGTATCGGTGAGCGTGGCGCTGGGCCTGGCCGTATTCAAGGGCATACAGGCCGTGGCCGCAGTCCTCATCTTCACCGGCGTATGGCTGGTGATACGGTCGAAGTCACGCCGCGACATGACCGCCGAGCGTCAATAGACCTTGATGCGGTCGCCGACGCGTATCTGATAGTCGGGAGAAAGACCGTTCTTCTTGTAGAGGCTCTTCGTACGCACGCCGTAATACTGGGCGATAGAGTACAGGCTCTCTCCCGCCTTCACCGTATGCGGATGCTTCTTGTATTTCTTCTCGGCCTTCTTGCGCTTTTTCTTCAGATAGACATACTCTCCGGGCGAGAGTGTGTCTTTTTTGTTGCGCTCGTTGTACTTGGCGATCTTGCGGGCCGAGAGTCCCACTTCCTTGGCTATCGACGTGTAGGTGTCGCCCTCACGGGCCACGACGTAGTAGTTGTCGTTGTACGAATAGATCTGGTGGAGCGTTTCGCCCGGACGCGCCGGCGTATCGGCGGTATGACGCTCGAGGAAGCGGTCGTAGGTGTTGGCCCGGTCGTACTGCGAAAGGCCGTAGGTCTCGATGATGCCGATGAGACTGTTGGCGTAGTTGGGATTGGTGGCATAGCCGCAGGCCTTCAGTCCCTTGGCCCACCCCCGGTAGTCGGTGCGGTCGAGCGAGAACAGGCGGGCGTAGCGGCTGTTCTGCGAGAGGAAGCGGCTGTGGTCCTCATAGCTCTGGCGCGCATTGTCGTAGGCACGGAAGCACTCTCCGGCCTCATCGTCGTCGTGGTAGGTCTTGCGGCCCGTCCATCCATGGCACTTGATGCCGAAATGGTTGTTGCCCCGCACGGCAAGGTCGCTCAGTCCGGCACGGCTTTCGAGCAGCCCCTGTGCCAGGGTGATGCTTGCCGGCACACGGTAGCGCAGCATCTGCTCGATGGCGAGATCCTTGTACTGGGAGATATAGTTGAGATAGGCGGTATTTCTCCGCATCTGCGCCAGGGCGGTCAGAGTGCAGACGGCGAGAAGGAGTACGGCGATGGTTTTCTTCATTGAAATACTTTTTTTTCTGGTGGTCACCTACAGGAGCGGCCGCTACGGCCTGCAGCGGCAGACGGCTATTCGGCTGAAAGGTCGCTCACCATCTTGCGGTACATGCTGAACATGCGGGTACGCGAGATGTAGCCTATCATATGGCCGCTGAGGTCGACGATGGGAAGGTAGTTGGTGTTCTTGGTCTCAAACTTCTGCATCACCTCCTTCATGGGGTCGTTGACGGTGAGCGTGGCCGGTACGGGCGTCATCACTTGGGCCACGGTGAACTTGCCGTACAGTTCGGTACGGAACATGACGTGGCGTATCTTCGTGATGTCGATTTCTCCGAGCAACGTCCCGGCAGGATTGAGCACGGGGATGAAACTCGAGTGGCTCTTGCTGATGGCATTGACGAGCTGGCCGAGGGTCATGTCGGGCGACACGGAGGTGACATCCTTCTCGATGACACTGTCGAGGCTCATCAGCGTAAGGGCGGCCTGGTCGGTATGATGGGTGATGAGTTTCCCTTCGCGGGCAAGACGCATGGCATAGATGCTGTGCGGCTCGAAGATGTTGATGGTCATCACCGAGCAGATGCTCACGATCATGAGGGGCATGAAGAGGTCGTAGCCGTTGGTAATCTCGGCGATAAGGAAGATGCCGGTCAGCGGGGCGTGCATCACGCCGGCCATCACGCCGGCCATACCCAGGAGGGTGAAGTTCTTCTCGGGGATGTAGACACCGATCTGATTGATGTTCCACAGACGGGCGAAAAGGAATCCGGAGAATCCGCCGATGAAGAGCGACGGGGCAAACGTACCGCCGCAGCCTCCGGCTCCGTTGGTGGCCGACGTGGCAAACACCTTGGTGAGGATGACGATGGCGATGTAGAGCAGTATCAGACGGCCGTGGCCGTAGAAGAGGGAGTTGTTGAGCAGCACGTCCCAGTCGGCTTCTGTCCGGCCGTTGAGCAACACATTGATGGCACTGTAGCCTTCGCCGTAGAGCACGGGACAGAGGAAGATGAGCGAACTGAGCATCACGCCGCCCAGCAGCAGTTTGGTATAGCGGTACTGGCTGAAACGGGCAAACACGTTCTCGCACATCGTCATGGCCCGGATGAAATACAGGCTGACCAGTCCGCAGCACACGCCGAGGGCGATGCTCGCAGGCACACGCTCCAGCATCCATGCTCCGTCGAGCCGGAAGTGGAAGAGCGACTCGCTGCCCATAAACACGTAGGTGAAGCAGGTGGCCGTGACGCTCGAGATGAGTATGGGGAGCAGGGAGGCCATGCTGAGGTCTACCATCAGCACCTCGAGGGTGAACACCAGCCCGGCAATGGGGGCCTTGAAGATGCCGGCGATGGCGGCGGCGGCACCGCAGCCCACGAGCAGCATCAGGGTCTTGTTGTCCATGCGGAAAAACTGGCCGAGGTTCGACCCGATGGCCGACCCCGTCAGCACGATGGGCGCCTCGGCACCTACCGAACCGCCAAAGCCGATGGTGATGGCGGAAGCGATGACCGATGTCCAGCAGTTGTGTCCCTTGAGCCGCGAGCGTTTCGACGAGATGGCGTAGAGTATGCGCGTGATACCGTGCGAGATGTTGTCCTTGACGATATAGCGCACAAACAGTGAGGTGAGCAGTATGCCGACCACAGGAAACACGAGGTAGAGCCAGTTGGAGCTCTCTATATGGAATTTGGCCGTGAGCAGATGCTGTATCTCCTCAATGATGAAGTGCAACACAAAGGCGGCCACTGAAGCGAACAGGCCTATGAAGAAGGCCAGGATGAGCGTCATCTGACGGTCGGTCAGATGGTGCGTGCTCCACTTGGTGATACGGTCGGCCCACGAACCGGTACTGATTGCGACACCTGCTTCCATGGGCCTCTACTTTCTGATGATGGTCACCTCACCGTCGACGGTGAGTTTGATGATGCTGCTGGGTACGTGGGGCTTGTGCTCCTGACGGCGGGTCCAGCACACGTAGTCGACCGCCTCAAGGAGTTCGGGAGAGATGTCGCAGTAGTTCTGTGCAGCCGGTTCGCCGCTGATATTGGCACTGGTGCTGACGACCGGCTTCTGCATGCGGAAGCACAGTTCGCGGGAGAAGGGTTCGCGCGTGATGCGCATGGCGATGCTGCCGTCCTCGGCAATGAGATTGGGGGCCAGCCCGTTGGCACCGTCGAGGATGACGGTGGTCGGCTTGTCAGAGAGTTCCATAATGTCCCATGCCACATTGGGCACATTGCGTACATAACGCTGCACGCGGGCATCGGAGTCGACAAGGCAGATGAGCGCCTTGGAGTCGTCGCGGTGCTTTATCCGATAGACCTTGGCTACGGCTTCTGCGTTGGTGGCGTCACAGCCGATACCCCATACGGTATCGGTGGGATAGAGTATTACGCCGCCCTGTCGCATGACCTCGACGGCTTTTCTGATATCTTCTTGCTGGTTCATATTGCTTTGTGGCGTGCCCTGAAAACTACACGCCCGATGATTGATTGGTCTTGGTACGAACAACGGCCTTCTGCCCGACACATCTGACGGTACCGGGCGCACGCCGCATACATGACGGCAAAAATAGTAAAAAAAAAGGAGAGTACGGCCTTTTCTGCCGTTGAGTATCCGGAAAAAATCGTTACGGCCCTTCTTCCGTCAGTAGGCGATGTCTTCGAGAAAGAGGGCATGGCCGGGCATGCTCTCGCCGGCGGCGGTACGCTTGCGGCCGGCCACGACGGCATCAAACTGGTCGAGCGTCATGCGGTGGCGCCCCACTTCCATGAGGGTGCCGACCACGGCCCGCACCATGTTGCGGAGAAAACGGTTGGCGGAGATGCGGAAGAGCCAGGAGCTGTCGCCGTCCTGTATCCACCGGGCTTCGGTGACATGGCAGAGGGTGGTCTTCACGTCGGTGTGGCTCTTGCAGAAGGCACCGAAGTCAGAGACCTCAAGCAGACGGGAGGCGGCCTCGTTCATCAGGGAGAAATCGAGCGGCCAGTGTATCTCGCACGAATAGTGGCGGCGGAAGGGGTCTTTGATCAGATGCACATGATAGTGGTAGGTGCGGCGCGTGGCACTGAAGCGGGCGTGCATGTCGGCCGCTACGGGCCGGATGTCAGACACGGAGATGTCGCGCGGGAGCAGACGGTTGAGCTTGTAGGCCAGTTGCTGCACGTCGATATTCTCACGGTCGGTCTCAAAGTGGGCGACCATCATCGACGCGTGCACGCCGGCATCGGTCCGTCCGGCACCGACGATCTCTATCGGCTGGCGGAGGAGCGTGGAGAGGGCGCGCTGCAGTTCTTCCTGCACGGAATTGCCGTTGGGCTGTATCTGCCAGCCGTGATAGGCGGTGCCGTCGAAGGCAAGGGTGACGAAGTAGCGTTGTGTCATGTAGGTGTGGGGATGCGGGTGTTGCCTTTTCCGCCGTTCACTTGCGGCGGTTCTTTTTAGACTCGGCCCTGAACAGGCGGCGGTGGAAATTGTCTTCCGCCCGTATGATGCGGTATACCTTTGATGCAGGGAGTATCTTCAAGAAACGGTTGTGATAGTCCTCCTGTATCTTCTTGAGCTCCAGATCATTGTCGTCATGCCGATGGATGGCCGCAGCACAGGCGCTCTCGTTGGAAGCATCGACATGACGGAACTCCTTGTCCTCGAAGAAGATGGCCATCTGCTTCTTCCGCATCTCACGGTACACGGGGAAGAAGCGCGCCGACTCTACGGGCGACAAGCCTGCCTCGACGACGATAAAACGCTCAAGGTCGGCCTCGAACTGCTCGGGGTTGAACTTGCATTTCTGTGCGTTCACAGCCGCTACACCGAGCGACAATATGAGTAAAAGCAATAATCTCTTCAAGTCAGACTGGTTTTGGAATTGTAACTGTGGAAGGACGGCAATCCCCGTCAGTTGTTGGACACATAGGCATAGATGTCCTCATTGTCGAGCATGGCATAATCGGCCAGCTCGTCGAAACTGCCGCCGTATGCGCTCTCCGCCGGGACGCTCTCCACCGGGGCGGTGCGGGCGACAGGCTGCGAAGCATCCTCCGCAGAGAGCCAGACGGCTGCTCCGCCCGCCATCAGTCCGGCTACGGCTGCGGCGGCCGCTACCGGCAGCCATCTCCTGCGGACCGGCGCGTCCTGCCGTACATGAGCGGCAGAGACTGCGGGCTGCTCCGGCAGACGGGCCATCAGCCGGGAGGTGAAGTCCTCGAAATAGTGTTCGGGAACGCTGAAGGGCCGGCCTTTGCCAAACCGCTTCTCCAGGTATTTCTCGTCGGGCGTTGTATTCGGATTACACATATATAATATATAGGTGGCGTGTTTCTTATCTATAAGACGTATCTGCCGGGCAATGGTTTAAGGCGTGTTCTAAAAATTCCACGCATTATCAAAATTCCATTTTGACGGGCATGCTCTTTGTGCCTTTTTGATTTTATCCGGCATCTTTCTCGTCTTTCTTCAGTCGCATAGCCCGTCTTCGGTCTTCAAATATTCGGTAACTTTCTTGACCGCTATATGATAACTGGCCTTGAGCGCACCCTCGCTCGTGTCGAGTATACGGCTCATCTCGGAATATTTCATCTCGTCGTAGTAGCGCAGGCTGAAGACCACACGCTGCACCTCGGGCAGTCTCGCCACGGCTGCCTGCAACCGCGCCTGCGCCTCGTCGCCGTCGAAAAACTCGTCGGCCAGCAGACGGTCGGCATAGCCGTTGTCGGCATCGAGCCCCACGAGGGTGGTGTTGCGCCGGCGGCGGATGAAGTCGAGCGACTCGTTGACGGCGATGCGGTAGAGCCATGTCGACACCTTCGACTGCTGACGGAACTCCCCGATGTTGTTCCACGCCTTGATGAAGACGTTCTGCAGCACGTCGTCGGCATCGTCGTGGTCGACGACGATACGGCGTATCTTCCAGTACAGCGGTTGGCTGTACCGGTCGACGAGCGACCGGAAGTCGGCCCTGAGACGCGCTTCCTCGGATGTGCGGTTGTGGGAGATGTCTGCAGTCTTGTCGGCCATCAGAGATATTTTTTCAGATTTTCGTAGATCAGCGGGTCGTAGCCGTAGATGTCGGGATAGGTGCGCAGTACGCCCTGGCGGTCGGGATAGAGCGTGTAGTAGGTGATAAAGAGGGGTATCTGCGGCGTCACGTCGACCGAGTGTACAAAGCGCTTCTTGTCCTTCATGCGCTCCACCTCCTTCTCGTCGAGTCCGCCCTTGTCGTCGTAGAAGGTCATGGAGTAGCGCACACGGTCGATCATGTCGTCGTCCCGTCCGTCCAGCAGAAAGGCGGCCAGGTCGAAGGGGCGCTCCACACGTATGCATCCGTGCGACACGCTGCGGTCGGCGTTGGAGAAGACACCGCGGTTGGAAGTGTCGTGCAGGTATACCGAGAAATTGTTGTCAAAGCGGAAGATGATGCTGCCCAGCGCATTGCCGGCCCCGCCGCGCTGGATGACCAGATAGTTGGCATCGGCCAGCATGGCGGAGGTGACGAGGGCGGGAGGCACTTCCTTGCCGGTCTTTCTGTCGCGTACAAAGTAGCGGTGGCTCTCGAAATAGTGGGTGTCGCCGGCCCGGTGGGCGATGGACTTCTTGATAATACTGCGCGGGATGATCCACTGCGGATTGACGTCGAGCCGCTTGATGCGGCTGGTGAGCAGCGGGGTCTTGGTCTGCTGTGCGCCGCACCCGATGCGCATGGACAGCACATTGTCGCCGTCGACGGCCTCAAGATGCTGCGAGGCGATATTGATGAAGACGTACTTCTTGTGCCGCCAGGGATAGTCGCCGAGCCGCCACCGGCACCGCTCCATGTTGCAGAGCACGAGCCGCCGCTCGCTCTCGCCGAGCGGTTGGGCCAGACGGCGGCGCAGCTGGTCGTAGAGCGGCTCCTGGGGATGCGACTCCCGCAGCCACACGGCGGCACTGTCTGCCAGCACCTTGTGTACAGACTCGGCAAAGAAGGTTTTGTCGGCCTTCCGCATAGGGATGTCGAAGAGGGCATTGTACGTGACGCGCACCGAGTCGCTGTCGCGCACCTCTATACGGTTGAAGATGTCACGCGGACTGACATAGCCGAAACGCTGGCCGGAGCAGTAGAGCAAGTAGGCTTTGGTGAGCCGGTATTCCAGACGTGCGAATACCGTGTTGATATCGTTGCCTTCGCCCGAAAAGTCGAGCTCGCGCACCCGGCGAAGGTCATTCTTGATGGCGGTGTAGCCAAAGTTTTCCCGGTCGAATCCCCACCCCTCGGCTTCGCCGGCGTAGCGCAGCACACTGTCGGCATAGGCCGATGCTCCCATACGGGTGAGCCACAGCATGTCGCCGCCGCCGAGATAGTAGTTGCGGGTATAGCGGGCGGCCGCCGACGTGCCTTTGTCGGCATACGCCATACGCTCCATTGCGGCACGGATGGCATGGGGGCGCAGAAAGGTAGCCTCATCGCGCAGGACTGACAGTGAGTCGAGCGTGAGCACACACTCCCGTGTCTTCTCATGGCACGACGAGAAGGCCGCCGCCGTGAGAAGGAGGAAAGCAAAAGACCGGAATTTCAAGGCGTGATTACGAGATGGAGATTTTACGTACGACAGTCCCCACCTTGAAGATGTAGCATCCCTGCGGCAAGGTCAGCTCGTAGCGGCCGCTGTCTACCTTGCACTTGCGGATGCAGGTACCGGCCACATTGTACACATAGAGCACAAGGCCGGAGGCGCCGCTCACATGCACATTGTTGCCAGACACGGTGATGCTGACATTCTGAAAATCGTTGTCGATGATCTCAATGGCCGTCTCTGCATGCGCGGCTACGGGAGCCGATGCCAGCAGAAGGGCTGCAAATGAGAGGGTAAGTATAGTTTTCGTCATATAAAAGCGCTTTTTGATCATTGCAAATATAGGCAATTTTATCCACAACTGCACGCTCTGCAGGGGGTACGGCGCATGATATTAAATTTGTTTAACGCTTGGTCGCCGCAGGCCGCACGTCCACCGTCATGCCCTCGTCGCTGAGAAACGACTGTGGAAATACGGCCTGCGCCTCGGCCAGCAGGGCCTGCTCGTCGTCGTACTTGGCACTGTAGTGGCCGAGCATCAGGCGTCCGGCACCGGCGTCGCGGGCCACCGTGGCAGCCTGGGCCGCCGTACTGTGGCAATAGAGGGCGGCATGGTCGAGGTCGCAGTCCATATAGGTCGACTCATGGTAGAGCAGGTCGACCCCCTGCAGCAGTTCGTGCAGGCGGGGCAGATAGCGCGTGTCGCTGCAGTAGGCGTAGGCCCGCGGAGGATCGGCGGGGGTGGTCAGCCGCTCGGTGGGGATGTGGCGGCCTTCGCTGTCGGTCCATCCGGCACCGTTCTTGATGTTGCCCACCTGCGACACGGGTATGCCGTAGAAGTCCATCATGTCGCGGCGGATATGGGGCAGGGTCGGCTTTTCGCGGAAGAGATAGCCGCAGCACGGCAGACGGTGGGCCAGCGGTATGCTTTCCACCGTGAGACTGCGGTCCTCGTACACCACGCCGTGGCGGGCGGTGTCTACCGCGTGGAACACGATCTTGTAGTCGAGCCCGTGGCAGAAGGTCGCCACCTGCAGGTCGAGCACCTTGCGCAGCCCTTCCGGGGCATACACATGAAGCGGGGCGGTGCGCCCGAGCATGCCGAAAGTGGAGAGCATGCCGATCAGTCCGAAGCAGTGGTCGCCGTGTATATGGGTGACAAAGACGGCCTGCAGCTTGGTAAACCCGACATGGGCGCGGCGCATCTGCACCTGCGTGCCTTCGCCGCAGTCTACCATAAACAGTTTGCCCCGCACCTCGACGACCTGCGACGACGCATTGTGGCGGGTGGTGGGAAGTGCGCTTCCGCACCCCAATACATGTACTCTGAACGGTTCCATATCGTGATTGTTTTCGTACTTGATTTCAGGATAAGCCAGCATCGGAATCGTACAAGGGCCTTGTACGAATGCTACAAAGGCCTTGTACTGACGCTACAAAGGCCTTGTAGCGACCGTACAAAGGCCTTGTAGTGGCCGTACAAGGCCCTTGTAAAAAAACGTTTTTGCCCATACGGCGAACAACGGCAGGACGGCGCCGCAGCAGGTGCGGCGTCTCTCCGCATGCTACTGGCGTTTGTAGACGAATATGCCCCTGTCGTTTTCCAGATAGAGGGAGTCGGCCCCGAGACAGTCTATGCGGAAGGTGTCGCGGTTGAGCAGCAGCTGTCCGTTGTAGATTTTCCAACTTGTCCAGGGCTTCGATTCTGCCTGCACGTTGGACTTGACCACACCGCCCTCCTCTATCACGAAGTTCTTGTCGATGCTGGTCCAGTGGCCGAGGAGCGTGGTGGTGTTGATCACGCGGTGGGCGGTGCGCTCGCCGTCAATCACGGTTCCGGTGACGGCCATGCGGTCGCCGGCCATCAGTCCGCCCTGCACGTCGGTACTGTCGGGACCCTCGTCGGCAATGGCGTACTCGAGGGTGTCGCCAGCATCGGTGATGATCTGCAGCGCGTGCATCGAAGTGCCCTCGCCGCATACGCCGTATACGGTGGTGTCGGCATCGGCAACGGTTTCCTCTGCCTTGGGAGCGGCAGGGGCTTTGGCGGTCTTGCGGCAACCCGTCAGACAAGCGACGGACAGCACCAGGACGATGAATGTCAATACAAAATGTCTCATATTCTGCGTCTGATTTTTTACGGATGCATTGTTTTTTTAGGTTGGATCTGCTTTAGGCCGAGGCAGCCGGGGATGGTCACTCGCCGTCACGCTCGAGCGCCTTGGCCTCGTTCCACAGTTGGTCCATCTCGCCGAGGGTCATGTCCTTGAGCGGTTTTCCGGCTTTGATGGAGTGGGCCTCGATATAGTTGAACCGGCGGATGAACTTCTGGTTGGTATGCTCGAGGGCGTTGTCGGGATTGAGGTGGTAGAGCCGACCGGCATTGATGACGCTGAAGAGGAAGTCGCCCAGTTCCTCCTGTGAGCGCTGCTTGTCGCCGCGGCGCAGTTCGGCCTCCAGTTCGCCGAGCTCCTCGCGCACCTTGGCCCACACGTCACCCTTGTCCTCCCAGTCGAAGCCCACGTTGCGGGCCTTGTCCTGTATGCGGTAGGCCTTGATGAGCGAGGGCAGCGCGTCGGGCACGCCGGAGAGCACGCTCTTGTTGCCGTCCTTCTCGCGGAGCTTGATCTGCTCCCAGTTTTCGATGACCTGCTGGGCGGTCTCAGCACGCTGCATATCGTCTTCGGCCTCGCCGTTCTCACCGTAGGGCAGCGGCTTGGGATCGGGGGCGCCGACCTGTGAGGGGTGGTAGACGTGGGGATGGCGGAAAAGAAGTTTGTCGGTGAGCTTCTCGCAGACATCGGCGATGTCGAACGCGCCGCGCTCGTCGCCCATCTTGGCATAGAAGCAGACGTGCAGGAGCACGTCGCCAAGCTCCTTGCAGATATTGGGCTGGTCGTCCTTCATGAGGGCGTCGCAGAGTTCGTAGGTCTCCTCGATGGTATTGGGGCGCAGGCTCTCGTTGGTCTGCTTGCGGTCCCAGGGGCATTTCTCCCGCAATACGTCGAGTACATCGAGCAGGCGGCCGAAAGCCGCCATCTTTTCTTCTTTTGTATGCATCATACGTGATTTTAGTGCTGCAAAAGTAATCAAATTCCACGGATTCTTAGTACTTTTGCATCCGTTTTTAGGCAGATTCTTCCGTCTGCTGCAAATTTACGGAGGCAATTTACAGAAGCGCCAGAACAATACGCATTTTTTCAGTACATAAATCATCTTACCATATGGAATTAGCAAGCAAATACGACCCACAGGCCGTG
>CAVHOL010000014.1:0-36991 GCA_963637655.1 bacterium
ACGCCCCTGCAGGGCTGGTATATGTGACATACTCTTGCGTTGTTTCTACGGGGCTGGGTATGCCAAACGACATTTCGTGCGCCCGGTCCTGCATTTCATGCACCCGGTCCTGCGGGGCGGCACTGGGCATTGGGCCCGTCGGCAAACAGATCGCCGCCGACGCCCCACCGATGCCCCGCCGACGCCCCGCCAATACCGCTTTTTCGCCCAAAACCGCCCTTATGTGGCAAAAAAGCCGTAACTTTGCACCCCTGTACAAAAAACTGTCAGCATACATGGGCATTGAGAAAGGAATATTCAAGCGCACAGAACTACTTGTAGGCGGCGACGTCATGGACACCATCGCAGCGCAGCGGGCCATCATCTTCGGCGTAGGCGGCGTGGGCAGCTGGTGCGCGGAGTGCCTCGTCAGGTCAGGCATACGCCGCCTGACCATCGTCGACTCCGACCGCGTCTGCATCACCAACATCAACCGCCAGCTCATGGCCACGACCAAGACCGTAGGCCACGTCAAGGTGGAAGCCCTGCGCGAGCGGCTGCTCGAAATCAATCCCCATGCCGAAATCACCGCCCTGCAGAAGATATACAATGAGGAGACGGCCGACAGTTTCGACCTCGACAGCTACGACTACATCATCGACGCCATCGACTCGCTCAAGGACAAGGCCCTGCTCATCCTGCGCGCCACGGCCAGCCGTGCCGCCTTCTACTCGTCGATGGGAGCGGCCCTGAAGATGGATCCGCTCAAGGTACAGGTAGCCGAATTCTGGAAAGTGCGCGGCTGCCCCCTCGGGTCGGCCCTGCGCAAGAAGTTCCGCAAGCAGAAGATCAAGCTGCCCCGCAAGTTCCAGTGCGTATACAGCGAGGAGCTCCTCGACAACCTCGGCCACAACGAGACCTGCGGCACCGCCGCCTGCATGTGTCCCAAGGCCAAGCAGGGCCCCGGCGACCCGTCGCTCGTCAACCACGAGTGGTGTTCGTCAAAGGCCCAGATCAACGGCACGATGGCCCACATCACCGCCCTCTTCGGCTTCACCCTCGCCGGTCTCGTCATGAACGACATCTACACCCGCGCCGTGGGCCATGCCGCCCGCCGCGGAGAGGCCGCCGAAGAATAATATGCATAAAAAGCGCAGCCGCACACAACAAAAGCACTCAAAGCGAGTTATAATATAATGAAAGGCGTAGACTGCGCCCCGTTATCAACCGAACAAAGTGACACGAAAGAATACAATGGGAAAAACACAACTTGCCGTCAAGAGAATGCTCGACATCCTCTTCTCGGCGTTCGGACTCATTGTCCTTTCACCCGTATTTCTGGTCATCACCCTGCTGATGTGGCGGCAGCACAACGGTCCCGTACTCTTCAAGCAGGTACGCATAGGCTACAAGGCACGCCCGTTCGTGATCTACAAGTTCCGCACGATGAGCAGCGTCATCGAGGAGAACGGCCCCCAGCTCGTGGCCCGCTGCGACGACAGCAACTCCACACGGCTCGAACAGTTTCTGCGCGGACACCATCTCGACGAGCTGCCCCAGCTGTGGAACGTGCTGCGCGGCGACATGTCGTTTGTAGGCCCGCGCCCCGAGCGCAAATACTTCATCGACAAGATCATGGCCGTAGACTCCTCCTACCGCGACATCTTCAAGATGCGCCCGGGACTGACCTCCGAGGCCACCCTCTACAACGGCTACACCGACACGATGGACAAGATGATACGCCGCCTGCACATGGACCTGTCGTACCTCGAGCGCCGCTCGCTCCTGCTCGACCTCAGCATCGTCGTCAAGACCGCACTCAACATCGTCACCGGAAAGAAATTCTGAAAAAGACATATTCCCCACCACTACTATGAAGAAAGCCCTCTACATACTTCTTCTTCTCCTCGCCCCGGCCTTCGCCCAGGCACAGTCTACCATGACCGACAACCAGGTACTGCAGTTTGTCATGAAAGAGCACCAGGCCGGATCGTCACAGTCGCAGATTGTCACCAAGCTCATGCAGCGCGGCGTCAACATACAGCAGATACGCCGCGTGCGCAAGATGTACGAGAACAACGCCGGCAACGCCAACGGCCGCATAGGCGACACCGACGACAGCAGCGAAAGCTCACGCATGCGCACCGCCAACGGCAAGAGCCGCAACGCCAAGGGCAACGCCACCGGCGACGCAGGCTACCCCGACGAGACCGCCACAGGCAACTACACCAACGCAAGAATACAGGGCAACTACGGCACCCGCGACGATATAGACGAGAACAGCAACGACTTCCTCATCTACAACGCCGAACTGGGCAACATACTCCCCACCGACACCGCCACACTCGTCAAGCAGCTGCTCGAAGAGCGTGCCAAGAAGAGCCGCCGCGTGTTCGGACGCGACATCTTCAACAACAAGTTTCTCACCTTCGAGCCGAACATGAACATCGCCACCCCGCAGAACTACCGTCTCGGCCCCGGCGATGCCGTCATCATCGACGTGTACGGCGCCACGCAGAAGACCATCACCTCGACCGTATCGCCCGACGGCGAAGTCACCGTCGAAGGCTTCGGGCCCATACAGGTCAGCGGGCTCACCGTCGCACAGGCCAACGCCCGCATACGCTCGCAGCTCGGCTCCCGCTACAGCAGCAGCCAGGTGAAGATCTCGCTCGGACAGACCCGCACCATCACCGTCAACGTCATGGGTGAGGTGGAAAACCCCGGCACCTATACACTCTCCGCATTCGCATCCGTATTCCACGCCCTCTACATGGCCGGCGGCACCAATGACCTCGGTACCCTGCGCAACATCAAGGTGTACCGCGACAACCGTCTCGTGACCGTCGTCGACATCTACGACTATATCCTCAACGGCAAGCTCACCGGCAATGTGCGCCTGTCAGACAACGACGTCATCGTGGTCGGCCCGTACGACTGTCTGGTCAACGTCACGGGCAAGGTGAAGCGCCCCATGTTCTACGAGATGAAGAAGAACGAGAGCATCGCCTCCCTGCTCAAGTACACCGGCGGATTTACCGGCGACGCCTACCGCAAGTCCATACGCGTCAACCGCAAGACCGGCAAGGGCTACGCCGCCTACAACGTGGAGGAGTTCGACTTCTCCAGCTTCCGTATCGAGGACGGCGACTCCGTCAGCGTAGACTCCATCCTGCCGCGCTACGAGAATACCGTCGAGATCAAGGGCGCCGTGTTCCGTCCGGGCATGTACAACATCAGCGGCAGCACCAACACCGTGCGCACGCTCGTGGAACGCGCAGAAGGCCTCACCGAAGAAGCCTTCACCAACCGCGCCGTCATACAGCGCATGAAGGAAGACCGCACGCTCGAGATCGTGCGCGTGGATCTTGCCGGAGTGATGAGCGGCAAGGTGGCCGACGTGCCCCTCAAGGAGAACGACGTGCTCTTCATACCCACCCGCCAGGACCGCGTCACGGAGCGCACGCTCACCATACGCGGCGAAGTGCAGTACCCGGGCGTATACCAGTACGCCGACAACGAGACCGTAGAAGACCTCATACTGCAGGCAGGCGGTCTGACCGACAAGGCATCGCTCGTCAACGCCACCGTGAGCCGCCGCGTGAGCAACCCCAAAGCACTGCGCCCTGACAGCGTCATCGCCCGCACCTACACGGTGAACATCAAGGACGACTTCGCCGTGGGCGGCACCACAGACTTCACGCTCATGCCCTTCGACGAGATCTACGTCATGAAGAGTCCCGGCTACACCGAACAGCAGAACGTCAGCGTCGAGGGTGAGGTGATGTTCGCCGGTACCTACAGCCTGCCCCGCAACAACACCCGCCTGACCGACCTGTACAACATGTCGGGCGGCGCAAACAGCCTTGCCTACATCAAGGGCGCAAAGATCATACGCATCGCCACCGAGACCGAGCGCGACCGCATGCGCGCCGTGCTCAAGATGCAGCAGGAGCAGCAGCAGAAAAACCTGCTGCAGCTCGCCGCCAGCAGCAACAACTCGTCAGGCATCACCTCGGCAGCCGAAGGGGCCAAGAACGCCAATATCTCCAAGTTCACCGTGCCTACGGAGTACCCCGTCGGCATCAACCTCGAGGAGGCCCTCAAGAAGCCCGGATCCGACGCCGACATCGTACTGCGCGAAGGCGACCGCCTCGTCATACCGCAATACAACGGTACGGTGAAGGTCAACGGAGCCGTGATGTACGCCAACACCGTAGCCTACGAGCGCGGCAAGCGTCCCTCCTACTACATCGAGATGGCCGGCGGCTACGACTCCGACGCCGTGAAGAACCGCGGCTACATCATCTACATGAACGGCACGGTGGCCAAGCTCAGCCACGGAGCAAAGGTAGAGCCGGGATGCGAGATCGTCATTCCCGCCAAGCTGAAGCGCAAGATGAGCACCGCCGAGACCATGAGCCTCGGAACAAGCATGTCGAGCATCGCCGCCATGATTGCCACCATAGCCAACCTTGTGAAATAACCGACGAAAGGAGACCCACTACATGAACGAGCAAAACAAGGAGGTCATCGACCTCAGCGCCATATTCAAGACCCTGCTGCGCCGCAAGAAGGTATTCATCATACTGTGGCCCGTCGTCTTCATCCTGTCCTGCATATGGATACTGCCCGAGCCGCGGTTCTACACGAGCAGCGTATCGCTGGCGCCCGAGGCCACGGGAGAAAATGCCGTCGGCGGTCTGTCCTCCCTCGCGTCACAGTTCGGCGTCAACCTGGGCGGCGGGTCCAACGATGCCATATACCCCCAGTTGTACCCCGACCTGATGAGTTCCAACGACTTCATCATCAGTCTGCTCGGCATACAGGTCAAGACGCAGGACGGCACCTACAGCGGTGACTACTACACCTACATGACCAAGCACCAGAAGAAAAACGAGCTCACCGCCCCCTTCAAGAAGCTCAAGAGCAGCATCGGCAATCTCTTCAGCAAGAAAGACCCCTCCAAGAACAAGAGCCAGGGCACGAAGATAAACCCCTTCTGCATGTCGGAGAAAGACTTCAACCTCGTGCAAGGACTGAAGAACGACATCACCTGTTCGGTCGACAAGAAGACCAGCGTCATCACCATACAGGTGAAGGACCAGGACCCGCTCGTCGCAGCGACGATGGCCGACTCGGCACGCCAGCACCTGCAAGACCACATCACGCTCTACCGTACCAACAAGGCCCGCATCGACGTGCAGCACTACGAGCAGCTCACGGTAGAGGCAAAGAAAGCCTACGACCGCAGCGTCACCGTCTACAGCTCGTACTGCGATGCCAACCAGGACGTGATGCTGCAGTCGTTCATCTCCAAGCGCGACGAGCTGGAGAATGAGATGCAGCTCAAGTTCAACACCTACAGCGCCATGCGCACCCAGCTCGAGGCCATGCGCTCCAAACTCCAGGAGAAGACCCCGGCCTTCACCATACTGCAGAACGCCTCGGTAGCCATCAAGCCCGCAGGTCCCAAACGCATGATCTTCGTTCTCGGCATGCTCATCTTCTCCACCTTTGTCGCAGCACTGTGGCTCGTCAGAAAGGAGATTTTCGCCAAGCCGCAGCCGCAGGCCGGCACCGCGGAGTAGGCAGCAGGCCAGCCGTCAAGGAGAATAGAAGAGAGAGCCGCACATGACGTCATTTCCACACCTCAAGCGCATACCACTGTACTTCAAGCGTCCCTCCCTCAGAATAGACCTGAAGGAGATGACCCTTGTACCGTTCGCCATGATATTCACCGTCGTGGTGAACAACTGCATGTCGTTCTACGCCATCGAAATGATGCTCCTGTCCTACGGCATGCTTGCGCTGACCATTCTCAGCTTTCTCGTCATGGCCTTCCTCACCCTGCGCCGGAAGACCATGACACGCTACGGATTTCTCTACGTACTCTACATGGTCTTCCTCATCACCATCTCGCTGGTGCAGACCACAGACTTCAAGAACGCACTCTACACGGCATTTGGCATCTGGTTTGTTCTACTCGTGCTGCGCTACTACCGCGAGCGGCCGAAGATGGTGATGTACGCCCTTACCATCTCCCTGTCCTTCTGCGTCTACGTCAATTTCTACGACATCGCGACCCATCCCGACAAATGGCTCATCACCAGTGAGAAAGAGATCACGGGCTACCTGCTTGGCAACAACTACAACCAGATGGGGTGCCGGCTGATCGTTGCCCTCATCGCCAACTCGATATGCATGAAGTACGGACGGGTGTGGATCGTCAACCACGTGCTGCTCGCCATCGCCAGCATCGCATCGCTGGCAATGGTCGGGTCGATGACCTCACTGTCGATGGTTTCGGTGTATGTCGTATACTGCGTGGTGCCCTCTTCCCGTCTGCGCAACATCGGACTGTACGGACTGTTCACCGTGTTCGTCCTCTTCCAGGTGTTTGCCGTCTTCAGCGGCAAAGGCCTTGAAAACAGCGAGACGGCCCGCTACATCGTGGAGGACGTGCTGCACAAGGACATCACTTTCACGCAACGCACCTTCATGTGGGACAGCGCCCTGCACTCCATCAGCAAAAGTCCGCTATGGGGATGGGGCTATGTCGACGGAGACTGGTACATGTCGCACATGTCGTCCTTCGCCTTCGGTCCCCACAACTTCATCCTGTCCATACTCATCAACGGCGGCATCATCCTGCTGGCGATCTACCTCGTCATCTGTGTCACCTCGTACAAGCCCATCCATGCCTACCGCAGAGAATATGTCGCCCAGACCGTCCTCTTCGGCACTGTCACACTATGGGTCATGTCGCTCATGGAGATGTACCCGCTGATCATCATGTTCCTGCCGCTGATGCTCATGTACTACTACGGAGACCTGACGTCGGCCCATGCCACCGGGCGGAAAGAAGGGCAGACGGCACCGGTGACGGCAACAAAACAGACAGACGCATGAAAGAAAACACCAACGGGGCCATAGCCGTCAACACCGCCATACTCTATATCCGCCTCGCCATCGTGTCGGTATGCGGACTGGCCTACACCCGGTTCGGCCTGCAGGCACTCGGCGTGACAGACTACGGCATGTTCTCGGTCGTGGCCTGCATCATCACATTTGCCACGGTGATCAACACGGTGATGGTGGCCACCTCAAACCGGTTTATCGCCACCGCCATCGGGCGGGGCGACGAAGAGGAGACCAACCGTCAGTTCAATGTCAACCTCCTCATCCACATACTCATCGCCGTGGTCACCGCTGCCGTAGCACTGCCCGCAGGACACTGGTACATTGACCACTACGTCAACTATGACGGCAGCCTCTCCGACGTACGCATGGTGTACAACGTATCGATGTCAGGATGGATACTGTCGTTCGTCGGCGTACCCTACAACGGACTGCTTCTGGCCCGCGAGCGCTTCCTCGTATTCTGCTCTACCGACGTACTGTCGAGCGTCGTCAAGCTGGTGGTCTCCTATCTGCTCATCGACCATTTCAGCCACAAGCTGCTCATCTACGCCCTGGTCACGGCCTTCATGACCGGATTTCCGACATTCGTCTTCATCTACTACTGCCACCGGAAATTCCCGGAGATCACCCGTCCGAAGTTTGTCCGCGGATGGGGAAGATACCGCGAGGTACTCGGATTCTCGGTAGGCATCGCCATCGGGGCCCTTGCATCGATCGTCAAGAACCAGGGCGGTGCACTGATCGTCAACGCATTCTTCAGCGCCGCCATGAACGCCGGCCTGGCCATTGCCAACAGTGTGTGCAACATACTCCTGACCTTTGCCAACAACGCGCAGAAATCCATCTCACCGCAGATTGTCAAGAACTACGCCAAGGGCGACCTCGACCGCTCTAGCGTACTGGTCTGCCTGGCCTCCCGCGTGACCTACCTTTCGATGTTCACCGTGGCCGTGCCCTTTCTGCTCGTCCCGGAAAAGATACTGGACATATGGCTCGCCGAGACGCCCCCGTACTCCGTCACCTTCATACGCCTGTTCATCATCGACCTGCTCATACTCTCGATCAATGCCGGCATCAACGACTTCATCTTTGCCTCAGGGCGGATCAAGCTCTACCAGATCGTCACCAACGGATTTCTCGTGCTGTCGGTCATCACCGGATATTTGGTGATGAAGGCAGGTTTCGCCCCCGAGTACCTCTTCTACGTATACATATTCTACTCGCTGGTCATCTTCATCATACGTCCGCTGCTTCTCGCACGGGTCGTGAAGTTCGACATCCGCATGCTCATCGTCAAGTCATACGTCCCCGTATTCGGAGTCACGCTGCTGTTCCTGCCCGTATTCCTGGTCAAGGCGCAGGCGGAAGCATGGATCGGGGCATGGAGCTTGCTCGCCATCGCATACGCATACTATTTCCTGCTGACCTGGACAATCGGACTGACCGCCGGCGAGCGGACCTTCCTGACCGGAAAACTAAAAAGCCTTTGGCTAAAGGCGGGTTCTAAAAATTGTCTTTGATGGATTATGGAGGTTCCTTCCCGCTGCGGGAAGGGCGGGTCATTTTCGCACCGTCTACTTTCTCTTTCTCTTCATCTGCGCCCACTTTTCGCAGACCACGCTCCAGAAATCGCGCACGAAACTGCCGTACCCGTACTCGCGCACCAGGAGAAACATGTTGGCAATATTGTAGGCATAGGGTACGGCCGCATTGCCCTTTCCGCCAGGAGACGCTGCCGCCTCGTGCGTATCATACAGATAGATGCCGCTGCCGGCACAGTTCTCCAGCACGTTGCTCTCCACTGGGCGGCGCACCAGCGCAAAACTGCGCTTCACGGCATACGGATGACGGCCGGTGGTCAGCCAGTAACGCTTGCCCGTGCGATTGCCGCTGGCACCTTGCAGGTCAAGACAGCAGTCCTCTTCGGCTATGCCGAGGGCAGCATACAGGGCCTTGTTCTCAAAAAATCCGTCATAGGCCACGCCGTCCGACACTTTCTCCGGCAAGCGCAGCACGCCGCTCCGCCCCTGCATGAGAGGCACCTGAAAGAGGGAGTTCTGCACATTAACATGCTCGCCCAGATCAGAGAAGTTGGTCGAATAGGAAATGTAGGGATACACAAAATACCTGTTCTCCTCGATACAATAGCGTATGTGGTACTTCAGCCACGACTGCGCCTTCCACGAAAGGATGCTGGAAGGAAGGGCGGGAGAATAGGTAAAATCATCATGCGCCGCCAGCCAATCCTCAAAGCGCCGCCACTGCCGCCGCATCCACACCTGGCCCCACGACATCGCACAGTTCATGAAGTACACGTCGTCGGAAGTGCGCAGGGGCGTGAACGGCCGTCTCTGGTGGAAGTTCACCGAATAACTGTACAGGCTGATGCCCG
The DNA here is from genome assembly GCA_963637655.1 of bacterium. Taxonomy (GTDB): domain Bacteria; phylum Bacteroidota; class Bacteroidia; order Bacteroidales; family Bacteroidaceae; genus Prevotella. The sequence continues at coordinate 9,296 of CAVHOL010000014.1, forward strand.
CCACCTCGTCGTTGTCCCTGTACCGGGCAACGGTCTGCTGCACATAGTTCCAGAAATCGCGGGCCACGACCACATCGTCCTCGAGTATCACGACCGCATCGTACTCGTCGAGCCAGCGGCCCTGGCTGAGGATGTGGTCCTTCAGACCAAGGTTGCGCTCATGGCGGACGACCGTCTTCGGGCCTGCCGTCCACACATAACTGTCGGCATACCGTTCCACCTCGTCGGTGTCACTCTTGTCGATACTGATGATGAGCGGTACCTGCCCGCCGCCGTAATATGTGGCCGACAGCGACGTGAGCAACCGCTCGAGCGAGTGCACCCGGTTGTAGGCGATGGCTATGATTGCGATTTTTTCCATAGTGGCTACAAAAATAAGAAAAAAACGGCAGACCCGTCTTGCGGCAGCGCACATATTTTAGGCCGCAGCGCACAGGCCACACAATAAAAACAGGGGTCACTGCGTTTTATGATAAGGCGGGACCCAAGAACGCCCTCCACAAAACAGAATACATGAATACACCACCCATCACCGTCGCCGTACTCCTCACCTGCCACGACCGCAAGGCGCACACCGCCGCGTGTCTGAGCCGGCTGTCTGAAGTGACGGAGCACTACAACGCAGACACCGCACACGCGCCCGTCGCCATCACCGTCTATCTCACCGACGACGGATGCAGCGACGGCACCGCCGATGCCGCACGCGCAGCGTGCAAAGGCATCGACCTGCACATCATCGAGGGCGACGGATCGCTCTTCTGGGCAGGCGGCATGCGGGCCGCATGGCGCGAAGCGATGAAGGAGCACGCACGATGGCAGTACTATCTGCTCATCAACGACGACACGCTGCCGTGCGACAATATGTACAGCGAACTGTTCGCCGCCGAAGACTATGCCCGCTCTGTCTACGGACGGGCCGGCATCTGCTCCGGCATCACCTGCGACCCGGAAGACCAGAAGACCGTCACCTACGGGGGAGACGTATTCGAAAGCAGCATGCACGGCAAGAGCCGCCGCGTAGCGCCCACCGGGGTGCCGCAGCCCGTAGACATCACCAACGCCAACATACTGCTCGTACCGCAAAGCGTCGTCAGCGAGGTGGGCATCTTCGCCGACGGCTACCGCCACAGCTGCGCCGACCATGACTACTGCATGCTGGTACGGCGGCACGGCATACCGGCCCTCGTGACCGCCCATGCCTGCGGCCTGTGCGCCGACGACCATGCGCCCGAGGCCGACCTGAGCGGCCGGATGGCCACGATGACCCTCAAGGAACGGCGGGCATGGGTGCGCCATCCGTTACATTCCGACAGTGACTATCTGCTCTATGTATGGCGCAACAGCCGGAAAAAGTACATCTTCAGTTGGGCGCTGCGCAAACTGCGCCTCTACTGCCCCAAACTCTACTGCGCCGTCACCAAGGCACGCGGCGTATATTGACCTGCACACATGGAAAGACACGATATCTGCATGATCACCAATATCGGTGCGCACTACCGCCTGCCGATATTCAGTCTGATGGGCGAACAGCTCGGTGTGGACTTCTACCTCGGCGACAAGGTGAACACCCCGCTCAAGACGTTCGACTACCACAGTCTGCCCGGCTACCGGGGTACGCTGCACAATGCGTACATCGGCCCGTTCTACTGGCAGCGCCGGTCAGTCAGGCTGATATTCCGCCACTACCGGTACTACATCACCGACGGCGAGCCCTACTGCCTGTCGTCATGGGCGCAGCTGCTGGCGGCAAGGCTTGCGGGCAAGCGCGTCATCGCCTGGACGCACGGCTGGTACGGCCGCGAGGGTACCGTCAAGCGCATCGTCAAGAAAGCATTCTTTGCGCTCCACTCCCGTCTGATGGTCTACAGTCAGTACGCCATCGGCCTGATGGAGGCCGAGGGCATACCGCGCGAAAAGATGCTCTGCATCGCCAACTCCATGGATACAGACCGCGAGAAGGAGATCCGCTCGCACCTCCGCCCCACCACGGTATACCGGGAGCACTTCGGCAACGACGACCCCACGGTGATCTACTGCGGACGCATACAAGCCATCAAGCGCCTCGACCTGCTCGTAGACAGCGCAGAAATGCTTGCTGACAAGGGCATACATGTCAACATCGTATTTGTAGGCAAGGATGTCGACGGCATACACATCGACCGCTACGCCGCAGCACACGGACTCACGGGCCGCGTCTGGATGTACGGGCCGTGCTACGACGACGAGCGGCTGGCCGAGCTGTTCTACAACGCTGCCGTCTGCGTCTCGCCCGGACACGTGGGACTGACCGCCGTACACGCCCTCTCGTTCGGCTGTCCCGTCATCACGCACGACAACTTCAAGTACCAGGCCCCCGAGTTCGAGGCCATCCGCCCGGGCGTGACCGGCGACTTTTTCAGGCAGGGCGACGCCGCCGACCTTGCCGAGAAGACCCGCCGATGGCTGGCCGCCGATGCCGCCGGCCGCGAAAAGACAAGAGCCGCCGCATTTGCCGAGATCGACAGCAAGTGGAACATACACTATCAAATGGACATACTCAAACAAGCCACACATGAGGGATGATTCGCTATACATGAAAGTGCGCACCGCCATACGCGCACAGGTGCTCAATGTGCTGAGCCTCAGCGCCCGGCCCGCACCGGGCATACATATACTCAACGGCCACCGCATCTGCCGGGAGGCCGAGCCGGACACCTTCCGCCGCCTGCTCGGCCGCCTCGCCGGACAGGTGGACTTTGTCCGGGCCGAGGACGCCGTCGCCATGATCGAGCGCCACGAGCAGCCCGACCGGCCCTGCGTAGCCTTCACCTTCGACGACGGTTTTTCGGAGTGCGCCGACATCTTCGCCCCTGTGCTCGAAGAATACGGGGTCAACGCCATCTTCTTTGTCAACCCCAACTACGTCGACGGCGACGATGCCTATATCCACCACTTCAACCACGACACCGTACAGACCGACGGCAAGCGCCCCATGCGGTGGGACACACTGAAGGATCTCTCCGCAAGGGGGCACATCATCGGCGCCCACACCATGGACCACTACATGATCGTCACCGACGACCGCAACACGCTCCGGCACCAGATCGTAGACTGCCGCCGCATCATCGAGGAACACACGGGCAAGCCCTGCGACTACTTCGCCTTCCCCTACGGACGGCTGTCGCAGGCCAGCGAGACAGCCATCGGCATCGCCGCATCGGCCTACGGGCACGTGTTCTCGCAGTCCGACTACAAGCACTACTACTCTTTCGGCGGAAGGGTGATCAACCGCCGCCACTTCGAGCCTTTCTGGCCGGCCGCACACGTAAAATACTTCCTGAGCTGCAAGAAGACCTACTGATGACCAAAAGACTCCTACAGATCAACATCACCGCCAACTGGGGTTCGCACGGAAAGATAGCTGAAGGCATCGGCGACACCGTGATGAGCCACGGATGGGAAAGCCATATCGCCTACGGACGGTGGTGCAATCCCAGCAACTCCCGGCTGTACCACATCGGAAGCATGGGCGACGAGCGTCTGCACGGCGTCTGCTCGCGGCTTTTCGACGATCACGGACTGCACTCATGCCGCGCCACCCGCCGCCTGGTAGAATACATCAGGGACCTACGGCCCGACATCATACACCTGCACAACATACACGGGTACTACCTCAACTACCCCATCCTCTTCGACTACCTCGCCCGCTCGGGCACGCCCGTCGTCTGGACCCTGCACGACTGCTGGACATACACGGGACACTGCGCCCACTACATGTATGCCAAGTGCGACCGCTGGAAGACCCGCTGCCACGACTGTCCGCAGAAGAAAGCCTATCCGGCAAGCCTATGGCTCGACCGGTCGGAACGCAACCATGCGCTCAAGCGGCAATACTTCCGCTCCGTCCCCGGTCTGACCCTCGTACCCGTCAGCCGATGGCTCGAAGGCGAGCTGCACCAGTCGTTCTTCAAGGACACGCCCATACGGCAGATCTACAACGGCATCGACCTGCACACCTTCCGCCCGGTATCGGCAGACGAGGGCAGACCCGCCGTCACGCAAGGGTACCGCCACATGGTGCTCGGCGTGGCCTCCAACTGGTACAGGAAGGGTCTCGACGACTTCTTCCGTCTGCGCGGGATGCTTCCGCCCGACCACCTCATCGTCATTGTCGGCGCCGGAGGAAAAGACCTGCAGCGCATCAACGCCACCGAAGGCATGGCCGGCATACCGCGCACCCAGAACGCCGACGAGCTGAGACGGCTCTACGCCGCCGCCGACGTCTACTTCAACCCCACATGGGAGGACAACCTGCCCACGACCAACATCGAGGCACTGGCCTGCGGCACACCCGTTATCACCTACGATACCGGCGGCGCAGGAGAGATCGTCACACAAGGTACGGGATACGTCATCGCGCAAGGCGACCTGCAGGCGGCCGTCCGGCATATCGGCACCGTCACCGGCACGGGTCATGAGGTCTTCACCGGCGCATGCCGCGAAAGGGCCGCCGCCTTCGACCGCCGCCAGCGCTATGAGGAATACTACAGCCTCTACCAAGAAATACTCGAGAAACACCATACTCCGGCAAGCCGGACTGATAAAGGCATGGACTGAAAAAGCACCGCCAAAGCGACAAAACCATCTGCAATGAAAATATCCGTCATCACAGTGACCTACAATAGCGCCAAGACGCTGGCCTCCACCTTCGACTCCGTACTGCGGCAGACCCACCGCGACATCGAATACTGGGTCGTCGACGGCCAGTCTACCGACGGCACGCTCGACATCATCAAAGCCTACGAGGAGAAGTTCGGCGGACGCCTGCACTGGATATCCGAGCCTGACCGCGGCATCTACGACGCCATGAACAAAGGCATCGCCCGCTGCACCGGCGATATCGTCGGCACGCTCAATTCCGACGACTACTTCACCTCCGACGACGTACTGCAGCACATCGCCGACCACTTCACACCCGATATCGACGCCGTGTACGGCGACATCCACTTCATCCGCGACGACCAGCCCGGAAAGATCACGAGATACTACTCGTCGGCCCTTTTCCGCCCGATGTGGCTGCGGTTCGGCTTCATGCCCGCCCACCCGTCGTTCTATGTACGCCGCTCGGTCTACGAGAAGCACGGCGGCTACTCGCTCGACTACAAGATAGCCGCCGACTACGAGATGATGGTACGCCTGTTCCACAAATACAAACTGCGCGCCCGCTATCTGCACAAGGACTGCGTGACCATGCGCATGGGGGGAGTCAGCACCAAAAACGTGCACAACCGCATGCTCATCACCCACGAGGATGTCAAGGCGTGCCGGCAAAACGGCCTGTACAGCAACCACCTGCTGATCTCGGTGAAATACCTCTACAAGATATTCGAACTGCGTTTCTGACCTGCTTCCCGACGGCCGTGCGGGGAGCAGGCACATACGCAATTCTTCATCACGTTACAATATAATGTAAAGTGAAGCGTTATCATATATAGTCGGGGGCCACAAAAAAAACATTGCAGCCGCAGCCGGCGGTTGCCGCCCCGACAACGATCAGAAAAAGAATCAGATGACAACGCAGTACATTATATATACCATCATAGCCTTTGTCGTGAGCCTGGCGTGCGGCCTCATGCTCATACCGGGGATACAGAAATTCTGCATCCAGAACAACCTCTACGACCTGCCCAACGCCCGCAAGGTACACAAGAGCTCCATACCGCGGCTCGGCGGCACATGCTTTATTCCCAGCACGCTGGTTGCCGCCGCCATCTCCATCTGCATCTACCGTGTCTCCAACGGACAGCGCGTGGAAATCAGCCTCTGGTCGTGCATGTTTGTCGTGAGCCTCGCCCTCATCTATACCGTCGGGCTCATCGACGACATCGTGGGCGTAAAGCCGAAGACCAAGTTTCTGGCACAGATCGCAGCGGCCAGCCTTCTGCCCGCCGCCGGACTGTACATCAACGACCTCTACGGGTTTTGCGGCATACACCACATACCTTTCTGCATCGGAGCCCCGCTCACGGTACTGGTCATCGTGTTCATCGACAATGCCCTCAACCTCATCGACGGCATCGACGGACTGGCCGGAAGCATCGGCGTGATAGCCCTGCTGGGGTTCCTCTATAGCTTCATGCGCGAGAACATCTTTGCCTACAGTGCGATGATAGCCGGATTTATCGGTGTACTGGTGGCTTTTCTCTATTTCAACATCTTCGGAAAAGCTGGCAAAAGCAAGATATTCATGGGCGACTCCGGCAGCCTGTCCCTGGGATTCATCCTCGGGTTTCTCGTCATCAAATTCTCGAAAAACGACACCGCCATCATGCCCTACCGCAGCGACAGCCTGCTCATCGCCTACACCCTGCTCATCGTGCCCTGCTTCGATGTCGTGCGCGTCATCATCACGCGTCTGCGGCAGCACCGTCCGCTGTTCAAGGCAGACAAGTGCCACATCCACCACAAACTGCTGCGCTGCGGCATGACCCAGCACCAGGCACTGGTCTGCATACTGTCGCTGCAGATCGGCTTCTCCGTGCTGAACGCCGTGCTCCACTCGCACATATCGCTGACGGGCATTGTCGTCACCGATATCGCATTGTACACGGGCCTGCACCTGTGGCTCACCCACATCATCGGCAAGCGGGAAAAAGACACCGCAGTCACCATTGCCAAAGATGCGAACGGGGAATAAGCGACAAGAAAGGGCAGTCCTACAGGACCGCCCCAAGAAAATCAAAACTTTTTGAAATGCAGGCGGAGCACCTTTGACCGCAACACCATTTTTCCGCCTTTCAGGGTTTCCTTGCAATAGCCCTCCGTAAGATTGCTGATGCCGTAGGGAGCAAGGACTGCCTTGTCGGTCACCGGCACATCGCCTCCCGTATTCTGCTCATTCTCGTGCCAGTTGTTGACATAGGGCGAACTGAGCGTCAGACTGTCCGACGTCTGCACAAAACGCAGGTAACACCCTTTGTCATTGTTGCCGAAATCGCGTACACAGACGAGCTTGGCCTGGACGGCCCAGAAAAGACGGCCCGACGACAAGTCGGCGCTGCCGCCCGTTGCCAGCGTGTCGACCCGCTCCAGATGCCAGAAACCGTCGAGCGCACCGTTGCCGCTCGTCTCGAAGTCGACACTGCAGGAGGAAAGTGCCGACAGCGCACACAAGAGGAATGCGGCAAGAGGTGATGATGATTTTTTGTTTGTCATACAGGTCATAGAGTAACCGTTATCTTTTCGCCCTTTTTCCCATAAACGTCTTTCCGACCGTCAACTGCATGCCGGCATTGTGGCCGAGCATCTCGTTGCTGCCGAAGTCCATGGCATAGGCCGCCTTCACCGTCCACCGTTTCGGCAGGACATAGGTGGCTTCCGCAAGAAAACTGATATTATGGTGGGCCTTGTTGAAAGGCAGGTCGTACGTGCCCCACCCTTTCTGCCAGGTACCGAGCACACGGTAACTGAGGCGGCCGGTCGGCTGGCCGTCGATACCGAGATGGAAGGCGACAAAGCGGTTGTCGCACACCCGTATGTTGGAGTCGGCATTGTAGAGCGGCGAGCGGTAGAGCGGATTGCCGATCACCTGTCCCCAATGCTGGAAGCCGGTGTACACGCTATGGTTGTAGTAGTCATCCATGCCGGCCATATGGTCGGGCAGGTTTTTCGTATGGTCGTGGTTGTACGGACCGCTCTGGTACTTGGTGTAGATGTATTCGAAGACCACATTGCGGAGCCATGTGCCGTACTTCAGATTGAGTTCCGCCCCGAGCATCATGTCCTTGAGCGCATACACATAGTAGCGGTTGCGCTTGCGTTGCTGCCACTCCTCGCCGCTGCCGTAGCCGTTGTAGTCGAGAAAGAACATCTGCGAGTGGTCTTCGAAGAAATGGTCGCCGTAGAGCGACAGCCGCCACAGGTCGGCATCATACGACAGGCGCAGCAGCCAGCTGCCCACAAGGTCGCCCTCACTGTTGCGGTAGGAACCGTCGGTAGCGTCTGATCCGCCGGGAAGGAAGGCATACCAGTAGCTCCGCAACCCTTTCTTGGTAGGCACACGCTCCATCGTCCCGTCACTTCTGAGCGCCCAGGGATCGCCGCCAAAGAAGGACACCATCTCCAGACCCATCTCCAGACTGAGCGGACGGTACTCGCGGCCTATCCGAAGATAGCCCGCCTTGCTGTGGTAGAGCACATGGTCGGCATACGGTTTCTTCCGGCCGGTGAAATCATGCTGCCAACCGTCGTCGGTCATGCGGCCGTAGGCGATGTGACCCTTGAGATGGAGCCATCCGCGTGTCAGCGGCACAGTCCAGTACTCGGGCAGGGCGAGGCGCACCTGCGGCACGGGTCGCGCATTGATGCCGAGCGTCTGCGAACCGCTGCTGAGCGTCTGGTTCTTCATCTCCATCGGCTGCTGCTTGGACCCGACGGTCAGCACGCCGTGCAGCCACCGCACTTCGGCAAACGCCTGCTGCACCACCACCTGACTGGTATAGTGCAGCGGCACGGCCACATCGACACCATAGCCGATGCCCCAGCGGCGGGCCGAGTCGGCCGTGAGCGGACGCATCACCGCCCCTCGCACATAGCCGTTGGCGGCGCTGAGCGAACTCAGTCCGTACTTGTTGGCGTTGAGCCAGAGCGGGGTCTTGCCCCTGGAGAGCGACACCTGGGTCTCCACATGATACTCCATGTCACCCGTCAGGGCCGGCTTCGACGGCGTGCGTTCCAGATCCTGCCACATGTACTGCGCCGCGGCACACCGGGGAAGCAGGGCGAGGACACACGCCACCAGACACGACAATGTGCGCATACGGGTCTCCGTACACGCCACGCCATACCACGAACCATAGAGGGTAGAGCCAGTGAGAGGTGTCAAGCCATTGCGTTTTGTCATTTCCGGTGATAAGACATCCGTCTGTCGTGACGGGAACAGGCTGCCGCATAAAAACACATTTGCCGGGATACAACCTGTCTTATACATGCAAAAGTAAGCATTATTTCCGAGACGGCAAACACATTGCGCCACAAGAATGATTGGCCGTTTGCCACATTTTGCGTAAGTTTGCACCATGACTGCACTGTACCATCCTCTCCACGCCGACACACCGCCGCCCCGGCAGTTCACCTACCCCTTCTGCTACGAGCCTCATCCGCTCTGCCGGATGGCGGCCGCCGAGGTGCGCCTGCATATCGACAGATTGCGCCTGATGGAAGGCGAGCCCGGCGGCAAGATGTTCGGCGTGCTGGTGGTGGCCGACGAGGCCGGACAGTCGGCCTCAGACGACGGAACACCCGGCGCTGTCGGATTTCTGGCCGCCTACTCGGGTCTGCTGGCCGGACGGGGCGACTGGCCGTGGTTCGTGCCGTCGGTGTACGATGCGCAGTCGCCCGACGGTCCGTTCAAGACCGGAGAGCGCCGCATCTCCGACATGAACGTCCTTATCCGCCAGCGCGAGCAGTCGCAGCTCCGGCAAGAGCTGGTGCACGACCGCGACCGGGCCGTCGACGTCTGCGACAGGGCCGTCGCCGACTACAAAGCGCAGATGGCCGAAGCCAAAGCGCGGCGCGACCGTCTGCGTAAGGCCGTCCCGCCTCCCGGAGAGGAAGAGCTGGCGGCCCTCATCCGCGAGAGCCAGCACATGAAGGCCGAACTGCGGCGGCTGCGGCAGGCCAACGCCGCACGCATCGAGACCGCCGAAGAGCGGCTCCGCGCCTACGAGGCCGAGACCGATGCGCTCCGGCACGAGCGGCGAGAGGCCAGCGAGCGGCTGCAGGCATGGCTGTTCGACCAGTACGACCTGCTCGATGCCGACGGCCGTCGGCGCCGCCTGCCCGACATCTTCGCCGACACGCCGCAGCACACGCCGCCGTCGGGAGCGGGCGACTGCTGCGCCCCCAAACTGCTGCAGTACGCCTATCTCCATCGCCTGCGTCCGCTCTGCATGGCCGAGTTTTGGGTGGGGCCGTCACCGCAGGGCGAGATACGCCACGACGGACAGTACTATCCGGCGTGCCGCAGCAAGTGTCTGCCCATACTGACCCACATGCTGCACGGACTCGATGTGGAACCCAATCCGCTGGCCACGGACAGTGGCAAAGCCATAGAGGTGGTCTACGAGGACGAGGCGCTGGCCGTGGTCTACAAGCCCGACGACCTGCTCAGCGTGCCCGGCACCACCCAGCGGGAGTCGGTGTACAGTATAGCACGCCGGCGGTGGCCGGAGGCCGGAGGTCCGCTTGTGGTACACCGGCTCGACATGGCCACCAGCGGACTGATGCTCATCGCCAAGTCGCCCGATGTCTACCGCCACCTGCAGGACCAGTTTCTGCACCACACCATACGCAAGGAGTACGAGGCCGTGGTCGAAGGTACGCCAAAGGCCGCGCCCAAAGGCGAGATCCGCCTTCCGCTGCGGCCCGACCCGTCTGACCGTCCGCGCCAGGTCGTCGACCCCGTCAACGGAAAACCGGCCGTCACCCGATACGAGATCCTCGGCACCGACGGCCACACCACCCGCCTGCTGCTCCGCCCCGTGACGGGCCGCACCCACCAGCTGCGCATACACTGCGCCCATGCCGCCGGCCTCGGCTGCCCTATCGTGGGCGACACGCTCTACGGACACGCCGCACGCAGGCTCATGCTGCACGCAGGGCGCATCACGTTCGTACACCCCACAAGCGGCAAGGAGATGACCTTTTGCGTGAAGCCACGCTGGTGAACGCGGGCATTTATCGCACAAAAGGAAACTTTTCTGCCGCCGAAGGCATGAAATCGAAAGAAAATGCGTAAGTTTGCATAGAGTAACCGCGAGCCCATGACCAACCTTGCCTCATACTTTCCCATCACCGACCCGACGCTCATCTTTCTTGTTGTGCTCGTCATCATCTTGTCGGCGCCCATCATCATGGGAAAACTGCGCATTCCCCACATCATCGGCATGGTACTGGCCGGCGTACTGGTAGGCCGCTACGGGCTCAACATTCTGGTACGCGACAACTCCTTCGAACTGTTCGGCAAGGTAGGCCTGTACTACATCATGTTTCTCGCGTCGCTCGAGATGGACATCGAGGGCATACGCAAGAAGAGCCGGCGGTTTGTCTTCTTCGGTCTGGCCACATTCTCCGCTCCCTTCATCCTCACCTACGCCGTCAGCCTGTTCTGCCTGGGATACAGCCATCAGGCCTCGATGCTGCTGGGGTGCATCATGGCTTCCAACACGCTGGTGGCCTACCCCATCGTCAGCCGCTACGGTCTGCAGCGCAAACCGAGTGTCGCCCTGAGCGTAGGGTCGTCCATGCTCTCGCTGCTCATGGCCCTTGTGGCGCTCGCCGCCCTTGTCGCCTTGCACAACGGCGGAGGCGGAGCCACGTTCTGGCTGCTGTTCGCCGTCAAGTTTGCCGCCTACTGTATAGCCGTCACCCTGGCCGTACCGCGGCTGGCGCGATGGTTTCTGCGCCGCTACAGCGATGCCGTCATGCAGTTTATCTTTGTACTCTCCATCCTCTTCCTCTGTGCCGCACTGAGCGAGGCCATCGGCCTGGAAGGCATCTTCGGCGCCTTCATGGCCGGACTGATCATGAACCGCTACATACCGCACGTGTCACCGCTGATGAACCGCATCGAGTTCACCGGCAACGCCCTCTTCATCCCTTACTTTCTGATCGGTGTCGGCATGCTCATCAACGTGCGCCTGCTCTTTGCCGGCGGATCCGTCGTATGGGTAGTGGCGGCCATCACCCTGTGCGGCACGCTGGGCAAGGCTGTGGCGGCCTACGTCTCGGCCCGTCTGTTCCGGCTGCCCAAATCGTCGGGCAACATGATGTTCGGACTCACCTCGGCCCACGCCGCCGGCGCCATCGCCATGGTGATGGTGGGCATGAAGATGGAGGTGGCCCCGGGCCGCTACCTTGTCACCGACGACATGCTCAACGGCGTCGTGATCATGATTCTCCTCACCTGCATTATCTCGTCGATGGTGACCGAAGCCTCGGCCCAGCAGATCATCCTCCGCGACAAAGACATGCCCGAGGACACGCCCCACGAGGAGGAACGCATACTCCTGCCCATACGCTACCCCGAATACGCCATACGTCTGGCCAACTTGGCCATACTCATGCGCGACCCGAAGCAGGGACGCGAACTGGTCGGCCTCAACGTCGTGTACGACGATGCCGACATGCGCGCCAACCAGGAGCGCGGCGAGCGTCTGCTCGAGCAGGTGGCCAGCTACGCCGCTGCCGCCGACGTGCGCATGACCACCCAGGTGCGGGTGGCGGCCAATATCGCCAACGGCATCAAGCACGCCTTCAAGGAGTTTCATGCCTCGGAGATCCTCATCGGCATGCACATGCACAAGGAGGTATCGCAGAAATTCTGGGGGGCCTTCCACCAGAGCCTCTTCAACGGACTCAACGCACAGATCATCATGGCACGGCTCCGCCAGCCGCTCTCCACCATACGCCGCATACGCGTGGCCGTACCCTCAAGGGCACAGTTCGAACCGGGCTTCTACCGCTGGCTCGAGCGCATCTCGCGCCTGGCCGACAACCTGGAGTGCCGCACCGAGTTCCACGCACGGCAGGACACCCTTGCGCTCATCCGCGACTATGTGTCGCGCCGCCATCCCGAGGTGCGCAGCGAGTACACCCCGATGGAGCATTGGAACGAGCTGCCCACGCTCGCCGAGTCGGTCGCCGAAGACCACCTGTTTGTCGTCGTCGTGGCACGCAAGGGCACCGTATCCTACAAGACGGCCCTCGACCGTCTGCCCGAAGAGATCACCGGCCACTTCTCGGGCAAGAACATCATCATCGTCTTCCCCGACCAGCACGGCGACGCCATGGACGAGATGACCTTCGCCCAACCGCAGCACACCGAGGACAGCAGCGCCTACGAGGCCATCGGCAAGTGGGTGAAGACACGGCTCGGACGACAGGGTTGACCCCCGGCCTCCCCGTCTGGCGGTATCCCGCCTAAAGAAAGAAAAAAGACACTATGATAGACATCAAAGGCATAACCAAGAGTTTCGGCCCGCTGCAGGTGCTCAAAGGCATCGACCTGCACATCGGCAAGGGCGAAGTGGTGAGCATCGTCGGGCCCAGCGGCGCCGGCAAGACCACCCTGCTGCAGATCATCGGCACGCTCGACCGCCCCGACAGCGGCAGCATCACCATCGACGGCATCGACGTGAGAAGTCTCAGCGGACGCAAGGTGAGCGACTTCCGCAACCGCCACATAGGATTCGTGTTCCAGTTTCACCAGCTCCTGCCCGAGTTCACCGCCATCGAGAACATCATGATACCGGCCTTCATCGCCGGCAAGAAAACGTCGGAGGCCAGGAAAGAGGCCCGCGAGCTGCTCGACTTCATGGGACTCTCCGAGCGCGCCGACCACAAGCCGGCCGAACTGTCGGGCGGCGAGAAGCAGCGCGTGGCCGTCGCCCGGGCACTCATCAACCGCCCCGCAGTCATTCTCGCCGACGAACCGAGCGGCAGCCTCGACTCACACAACAAGACCGAACTGCACGACCTCTTCTTCCGTCTGCGCGACAAGTTCGGGCAGACCTTTGTCATCGTCACCCACGACGACCAACTCGCCTCCATCACCGACCGCACCATACATCTGCGCGACGGCATGATCGTCGACACGACCACGGCCGCACAACCGGCCGAGACCGATACCACCGATACCACCGCAACTGCTAACAGCAAAGAAAACGAAACGATATGAACGGCATACAACTCGGAAAATACAATACCCTCGAAGTCGTCAAGCAAGTAGACTTCGGACTGTACCTCGACGGCGGCGACGAGGGAGAGATCCTCCTGCCCAAGAAATATGTGCCGCGCGGCACGAAGATCGGCGACCGCCTAGAAGTGTTCATCTATCTCGACGGCGACGAGCGTCCGGTAGCCACCACCGAGCGTCCGCTGGCCACAGTAGGCGACTTTGCCTTTCTCGAGGTGGCCTGGGTCAACAAGTACGGGGCCTTCCTCAAGTGGGGACCGCTGAAAGACCTGTTCTGCCCCTTCCGCGAACAGAAGATGCACATGCAGCAGGGCCACTCGTACATCGTGCATGTACATGTCGACGAGGAGAGCTACCGTATCGTGGCCTCCGCCAAGGTGGAACACTTCTTCGCCCCCGCTCCCCGACCCTACAAGCCCGGCGACGAGGTCGACGTGCTCGTGTGGCAGAAGACCGACCTGGGCTTCAAGGTGATCATCGACAACGAATATCCTGCGCTCGTCTACGACGACCAGGTGTTCAAGGATATCCACGCCGGCGACCGCCTGCGCGGATATATCGGCACCGTGCGTCCCGACGGCAAGATCGACGTCACGCTCCAGCCCACCGGCCGCCGCCATACGCTCGACTTCTCCGCTACCCTGCTCGACTGGCTCCGCCAGCACGACGGATACTGCGACCTGGGCGACAAGAGCGATGCCGAGGACATCAAGGCACGCTTCGAGGTGAGCAAGAAGGTCTTCAAGCGCGCCGTCGGCGACCTGTACCGGCAGCGTCTCATCACCATCGGCGATGACGGTCTGCGCCTCGTCAGCGAGGACTGACCGCAAAGCATAGCTATCCAACACTATTTATTAACCTTTTAAACAATTGTTCTTATGGGATTTACTGAAGCCGTAAAGAGCGTATTCCAGAAGTACGGCACGTTCACCGGACGCGCCTCCCGCTCAGAGTATTGGTACTTCGTCTTGTTCAACTTGCTTGTCACATTGGCCATCTTCATCGTATCGATGATCCTGGGTGTCGCCATCGGGGGCACAGACGGAATGGCAACAGGCCTAATGGTGTACTGCGTCCTGGCAGTCATCTACTGTCTGGCCATGATCATCCCCAGCATTGCTGTAGCCGTCCGCCGTCTGCATGACTCCGGCAAGTCAGGATGGCTGTACCTTCTGATCCTCATCCCCTATCTCGGAGGTATCGTCATCTTCATCTTCATGCTCCTCGAGAGCGCACCCGACAATCAGTACGGCCCCAACCCCAACAAGCAGGGCACCGTCGTAGACGTGTATTGACATGCGGGTCCTGACCAATGGCAGGCAAGACAAAATGCCATTTTGAGCACATAGCCCCGTAGGGGCGACATAGTACAGGATAGGGCCTCGGCCCTATCTCTAACGGGTATCTCAAACGTTGCCCCTGTAGGGGGCGCATAATTCATCCATTCAGTTTAATTATGCGCCCCCTACAGGGGCAACGGTGTGACACGGCCCTGAAACGTAGGGCCAAGGCCCTACGCTATACTATGTCGCCCCTACGGGGCTTTTGCATAAATTACAAAACGTTTAAAAGACCGCCCGCCGGAAAGACATTCCGGCGGGCGGTGGAGATTTTTATGAAGTAAAGCCGTATACTTCTGTATGACAAAAACCGTTTTCTTCTGACAGACTGTAGGTCTTACTTTCCGTCACGCACGGGGAGTGCGGCGGCCCAGTTCTCGTTCTGCTCCTTCATAAATCCGGCATTAATCTCGGATGACGGTATGGGGAAGACAAACTTGGCGGGCTTGAAGGTGGTGCAGCGTCCGCCCATCACGGTGACGGTCTTGTCGAGACGACGGGCCTCGAAGAGGAAGTGTCCCTCGCCGAAGAACTCGCGCACGCTTTCCTTCCAGATGAAGTCGAGCAGGCCGTCCTTGTCGGAAGGCAGCAGGCTGAGGTCGCAGGTGCCATCCTCGGCGGCATACTTGGTGTCGCGCTTGGCGGTGTAGCCGAGGTACTTCTTGGCCTCTTCGACATTGCCCTTGCGTGCCTCACACTCGGCGATGATCAGCGCCATCTCCGACTTGCGGAAGATGGGGATATTGCTGGCGCTCTGCGCGCCCTCGAGTCCCTGCCACTTCATGCACGAGCCGCTGTTGCCGTCGACCTTGCCGACCAGTCCGGCACGGGTGTCGGTAGTGTTGAAGAAGGTCTTGCAGTAGGCCGACACCTTGCCGTAGTACGATCCGTAGAGCGTATTGAGCGAGTTGGCCGAGAGGTTGTCGGCTTCGGTCTTGGAGATGGTGAAGATATCCTCGTCGGTGATGTTGACCGACGCCCACATGTTGAGATAGGTCTCGTCGGTCGGGTCGAGGTCGGTGCTGGTGGCGTCGCCCTTGCCCTTCAGTTCGATGGCGGCCTTGGCCTCCTCCTCAGCCACGTCGTAGTTGCCCATGTGCATGCTGACGCGGGCCTTGAGAGCGTGGATGGCAGCAACGTTCATGTAGAAGTACTGCATGGTCTCCTGACCGGAAAGCTCGTTGTAGTAGAGCGCGCTGTCGATGTCGGCGCAGATAAACTTGTAGGTCTCGCCCACCGTGGCACGGGTACGGGTCTCGAAGGCGTCTACGGGCTTGTCCTTGACGATGGGCAGGCCCTTGTTCTCCGTGCCCTGGTTGTAGGGCAGACAGAAGTACTGACTCATCGTGAAGTAGGCCAAGGCGCGCATGGCGAAGCACTGCGACTTGTCGTAGTACAGGGTGGCGAGGTCGGATTCGGAGAGCGACTTGCCGTTCTTGGCGATCACCTCGTTGGCGCCGTTGATGGTACGCACGCAGCGGTCGGTGACGATAAATCCGTACTGCCAGATGCCTTCGGTCTCGGCGTCGTTGTCGGTCACCGTCCAGTTGCTCACGGTGTAGAAGTGTCCCGAGTTGGCGCTGCCGTCGGCCAGTCCGCCGGCAAAGTCGGACATTGAGATGGCGTAATTGCCCAGGAAGGGATAGTAGGCCAGGGCCTGGTAGGCACCGATGGTACCGTTGTCCACGTCGCGCACCGAAGCGTAGGCCGACGAGGTATCGGTATTCTGCGACAAGTCCGTATCAAAGTCGCACGAGGCGAACGCCACGGCCAAGGGAAGTATGAGGGATAACTTATGTAATGTCTTCATTGTCTTTTCCTTTACTTGATTTGTACATATTTACTTGATTTGTACATATTATACTGTGTGTACGGCATCCCGCATCAGAAGCCGAGGGTCAGGCCGAACACCACCGAGCTGGCCAGCGGGAAGTTCCACCACTGTACGCCGTTGGCACCGACACCCGAGGGATCGAAGCCGCGATAGTTCTTGGCCGTCCATGTGTAGAGGTTCTCGGCATTGACAAACACGCGGGCGTTGTCGATGAATTTGCCCTGGAGCCATGCTTTCGGCAGGGTGTAGCCCAGCGATACCGAACGCAGCTTGAGATAACTGCGGTCCATGAGGTAGCGCGAGGATGCGCCGCGGGCGTAGCTGTCGTCAGAGTCCATACGCGGCACGTCGGTCACGTCGCCGGGCTTCTGCCAGCGGTTGTTGTAGACGTAGAGCGTGTAGTTCTGGTAGAAGGAGTCACCGGTCTGCTCGTCGTAGCGGAGAGCGTTGCCGTAGATCTTGCCGCCCAGAGAGTAGTTGAACTGGAAGGAGAAGTCGATGCCCTTCCACTTGAGGGTGCTCTGCAGACTGCCGAAGAACGAGGGGTTGGCATCGCCGAGATAGCGCTTGGCGGCCTCGTTGTAGCTGGTCGTGGTCTCGTCACCGGTCTCGTTCTTGTACCACAGGGCCACACCGGTCTGCGGGTCGACGCCTGCGTACTCACGCATCTTCCACTGGTAGAGGGGGCGTCCGGCCTCGGTGATGCTCACCGAAGACTCGATGGGGTCGTCGGTAGAGAGGGCGATGACCTTGTTCTTGTTGTGCGATCCGGTGAAGGTGACATTCCAGTACCAGTCCTTGTTCTGCAGGATGTTCACACCGAGGGAGAGCTCGATACCCTTGTTCGAGAGCGAACCGATATTCTTGTAGTACTGCGACAGACCGGTGAGGTAAGACACGGGCACGGCGAACACCATGTCGGTGGTCTTGTGGTTGTAGTAGTCTACCGTGAGGAACACGCGGCCGAAGAGGGTGGCGTCGATGCCGACATTGAACTTGCCGGTCTTCTCCCACTTCAGGTCGGCGTTGCCGAACTGCTCATGGGCCGATCCGGGCTTGCCGTTGTAGTTGTAGCCGTAGCCGAACACGTCACGGGCAACAATCCAGGAGAGGTAGTCGGCATCGGAGTGGTCGCCCACATCCTGGTTACCGGTAGTACCATAGCTGGCACGCACGGTCAGGTCGGTGAGCCACTTGCTGGCGGGCTCCATGAATTTCTCTGCCGTCAGACGGTACTTGGCACCTACCGACCAGAACGAGGCCCAGCGGTTGTCCTTGCCGAAGCGTGAGGAACCGTCGGTACGGTACGATGCAGAGAGGTAGTACTTGTTGTCGTAGTCATACTGCACGTTGGAAAAGAACGAGCCGAGGAGCAGCTTGTACTTGTATGTGGCGGCCGTGGCGGGAATGGAGGCCAGACCGAGCTCGCCGAGCACCTCGGAGGGGAAGTTGCTGTTCTCCAGGTCGGCACGGCTGATGGTGGTCTTCTGTCCTTCCTGTCCGATGAGGGCGTTGAGATGGTGCAGGCCGCCGAACGTCTTCATGTAGTTGAGCGTATTGGTGATAGTGAGCAGCGTGCGCATGTTGTGGTAGTTCGAACCGATGCCGTTGGAGCTTGCTCCCTGCGGATTGAGGAACGACATGAAGGAGTACTCGTCGACATAGTACAGGTCGAGACCGCCCTTGGTCATCCAGGTCAGCTCGGGGAGGATATTGAACTGCACGTAGGGCGACACGGTAGCCTGGTACTGCTTGGCGACGTTCTTGTCGCCGTTCTCGCTGCGGAGGGCCACAGGGTTGTATCCGCCGGTGGCGTTGTCCATGTTCCAGTTGCCGTTCTCGTCATAGACGGGCGTGAGCGGGCTCTGCATGTAGACCTGTGTGAGCGGGTCGGAGTAGTAGCCGCCGGAGGTACCGTTGTTGGTGATGGAGTAGTTGAAGTTGGTGTTCAGTCCGTACTTCACCCACTTGGCCGGCTGCTGGTCGAGGTTGAAGCGCAGGGTGTGGCGCTTCAGATCCTTGCCGATCATGTAGCTCTGGTCGCTCAGATAGTTGTACGAGAGGTAGAACACGGGGGCCGACTTGTCCTTGGCGCCGCTGTTGATGTCGATGCCGTACTCCTGCACGAGACCCTTGCGGGTGATCTCCTTCATCCAGTCGGTAGACTTGCCGGTCTTGCGGTAGTTCTCCACCCAGTTGCTTTCCACATACCAGTCGATGAACGACTCTGCGCCGGCCTTGTCGTAGGTCAGCCCGAGTCCGTAGGCCTCGTTGTAGTAGCCCATCGTGGAGTTGTCGCCATAGAATTTGTAGCCGTTGAGCAGGGCTTCGGTGGCCAGTTCGAGGTTCTGGTCGGCGTTGCACAGCTTGTAGTTGTCGGTGTAGCTGGGCAGTGACTCCCATCCCACCTTGGCGGTGAAGTTGACTTTCGTCTTGCCCTGTCCGCCGTGCTTGGTGGTGATGACAATGACACCGTTGGCGGCACGCGATCCGTAGATGGAGGTGGCGGTGGCATCCTTGAGCACGGTGATCGTCTCGATGTCGTTGGCATTGAGGTTGGCCAGGGGGCTCAGCACGATGCCCTCGTCCATACGCACACCCACAGGGTCGGCGTTGAAGGGTATGCCGTCGATGACGTAGAGAGGCTGCGTGCCCGAGTTGATGGAGTTTCTACCGCGGATGAAGATGGTCTGCGGCGCACCGGGCTGGCCCGATGTGGTACTGAGCTGCAGGCCGGGTACGGTACCCTCGAGCGACTTGATGGGGTTAGCGTCGTTGCGCTTGTCGATCGTGGCCTTGCCCACGGTAGTGGCGGCACCGGTAAATGCGGCCTTGCGGGTCACGCCGTAGCCGGTGACCACGACCTCGTCGAGACTGTGCTCCGAGGGGACGAGTGTGACGGTAATGTTCGTTCCCTTCACCTGCACGGTCTGTTCGTTCATGCCGATGTACGATACTTTGATGGTCTTTTCACCCGCGGGAACGGAAAGGGTGAAATTTCCGTTGACGTCAGTGACGGTGCCGACATTCGAGCCGGCCACTTTCACGGAGGCGCCGATGACGGGTTCGCCGTCTTCCTGCGACACCACCTTTCCTGTGACGTGAGACTGTGCCAGGGCTGTTCCGACTGCCAGAGACAGCGAGGCAAATAACATGGTTACCCTTTGTTTCATCTTTTACAACCTCTTAAAATTAACAAATTATGTTTACCTATTCTAAATTCGACTGCAAATATATGCAATAAAACTCAAAACAAGCAAATATTTTCCAAAAAATATTGAAAAGTGACAGGATGATACGCTTTTTATGCAAACAAAATCATAAGAATACATTTTTCTTGCAATATAGACCATAAAAGAGAAAACAAATGGAAACAAGACTAAAAATGTTTCCGTACACAAAACAAAAAGGGTGACTCCTATGCAGGAATCACCCGTATAATTATGCAATCCGGTGGATTACTTCAGTTTGGTATAGCCGTACTTGGCGTTGTCGCCCAGTTCCTCCTCGATGCGGATGAGCTGGTTGTACTTGGCCATACGGTCGGTGCGGCTGAGCGAACCGGTCTTGATCTGTCCGGAGTTGGTAGCCACGGCGATGTCGGCGATGGTGGTGTCCTCGGTCTCGCCGGAGCGGTGTGAGGTGACGGTGGTGTAGCCGTGACGGTGTGCCATCTCGATGGCGTCGAGCGTTTCGGTGAGCGAACCGATCTGGTTGACCTTGATGAGGATGGAGTTGGCGGCACCCATCTTGATGCCCTTCTCCAGGAACTTCACGTTGGTCACGAACAGGTCATCGCCTACCAGCTGGCAGCGGTCGCCGATGGCGGCGGTCAGCTTCACCCAGTTGTCCCAGTCGTTCTCGTCGAGACCGTCCTCGATAGAGTCGATAGGATACTTGGTGATGAGCTCCTCGAGATACTTGATCTGCTCATCGGCGGTGAGCTTCTTGCCGTTGGGGTCTTTCGGCATGCCGCTCTTGAGCTGGCGGTAGTCATAGTACCACTCGCCGTTCTCGCAGGTGGCAAACTCGGAGGCGGCGCAGTCCATGGCGATCTTCACGTCCTTGCCCGGCTCGTAGCCGGCGTCCTTGATGGCCTGGCAGATGCTCTCGAGGGCATCCTCGATACCGTCGAGTGCGGGAGCGAATCCGCCCTCGTCGCCTACGGCAGTAGAGAGGCCGCGCTTCTTGAGCAGCTTGGCCAGTGCGTGGAACACCTCGGCACCCATGCGGATGGCCTCACGCTCGGTGGGAGCGCCTACCGGACGGATCATGAACTCCTGGAAGGCGATGGGAGCGTCGGAGTGGGCACCGCCGTTGATGATGTTCATCATAGGTACGGGCAGGGTGTAGGTGTTGCAGCCGCCGATGTAGCGGTACAGGGGGATGTTCAGGGCCTGGGCAGCGGTGTGGGCCACGGCCAGCGACACGCCGAGGATGGCGTTGGCGCCGAGCTTGCTCTTGGTGGGTGTGCCGTCGAGGGTAAGCATCTTGCGGTCGATGGCGCGCTGGTCGAGCACGCAGTCACCCTTGAGGGCGGGGGCGATGATGTTGTTCACGTTCTCCACGGCCTTGAGCGTACCCTTGCCGCCGTAGCGCTGCTTGTCGCCGTCGCGGAGCTCGAGAGCCTCGTTCTCACCGGTAGATGCGCCGGAGGGCACGCTTGCGCGTCCCATTACGCCGTTCTCCAATGTCACTTCCACCTCTACGGTAGGATTGCCTCTTGAGTCGAGGATCTCTCTTGCATGAATTTTTTCGATTTTCATAATTTGACTGTTGTATATAAAAACGTATTTTCCACAGATGGTCATTCCACGCTGTCATGGGCGTAACCCATCTACGCAAAGATACTCCAATTCGGCGGAACGGCAAAGGCGGTTTTGCGCTTTTTGTAATCTTTTGCACTTAAATAATCATTTGTAGGTACTCATTTTCAGCGATTTCCGCGGCAATTCCCCACAAATGATGACCATATGAAAATCGGCCCGCAAATGGCGGTCGAAACAAGAAGTCCGCTTTTTACAAATTTTTATCGGCTATTCTTAAATCGCTCTATACAGAAAAGGGATAACTTTGCATGTCGCCTGAAGAAGGCGGACATACCACTTAAACAACCATTACATACTACTATCCAAGCAGCAAGGCACTTCTTCCCCAATCGGATCCTGCCCCTGTCAAACCGTTCATTCTATGACCACTCTCATCATCCTGCTACAGTTGGCTATTGTCATCTACTTCATCTTCAAAGGTGCGCGCGTCGGCGGCATCGGAATGGGTATCTATGGCATGGTCGGCGTATTCATCCTCGTATTCGTTTTCGGCATGAAGCCGGGCAACCTGCCCATCGACGTGATGCTCATCATCGTGTCGGTCATCACCGCCGCCGCCACACTGCAGGCCGCCGGCGGACTCGACTATCTCGTGGGCATGGCGGCCAAGTTTCTGCGCCGTCACCCGGAGAAGATCACCTACTACGGTCCGCTCACCACATGGCTCTTTTGTCTGGTGGCCGGCACCGCCCACACGAGCTACTCGCTGCTGCCCATCATCTCCGAGATAGCCACCAACTCGAAGATACGTCCGGAACGTCCGCTGAGCGTGGCCACCATCGCCGCATCGCTCGGCATCACGGGCAGTCCGGTGTCTGCCGCCACGGCCGCCCTCATCAGCACCGACCTGCTGGGCGGCAAGGGCATCGAGCTCAAGGACATTCTCATCGTCTGCATCCCCGCCTCGCTCATCGCCATCCTCGTGGCCGCCTTTGTGCAGAACCATGTGGGGAAGAACCTCGAAGACGACAAGGTGTACCGCGAGCGGGTACGCCAGGGCCTCATCGACCCGGAGAACGACAGCCGCCTCATCGACGAGATGATCAAGAACCCCAACCCGCGCGCCAAGTACGCCGTGGCCGCCTTCCTGCTCGGCGTGGTGGGCGTGGTAATCTTCGGCAGCGTGCCTTCGCTGCGCCCGTCATTCATGGTCGACGGCGAACTGCACCGGGTGACCATGCCCGAGACGATAGAGATCATCATGATGACCGTCTCGGCCCTCATCCTCTGGGTGGGCAAGGCCAACGTGCACGATGCCGCCAAGGGCACGGTGTTCGGCGCCGGCATGAACGCCATGGTCTCCATCTTCGGCATCGCATGGATGGGCGACACTTTCTTCAACGGCAATATCGAGTTCTTCAAGGAGCACATCTCCAATATCGTCACCCAGTACCCCTTCCTCTTCGCCGTGGCCCTCTTCATCATGTCGATCATGCTCTTCTCACAGGCCGCCACCGTGCGCACGCTCTACCCGCTGGCTATCGGACTGGGCATCTCCCCGCTTTCGCTGGTGGCCATGTTCCCGGCCGTCAACGGCTACTTCTTCCTGCCCAACTATCCGACGGAGGTGGCCGCCATCAATTTCGACCGCACCGGCTCGACCCGCGTAGGACGGTTTGTCGTCAACCACTCCTTCCAGCTCGCGGGCTTCATCACCACCTTTGTCTCCATCGGCGTGGGCTACCTCATCATCACATTGTGCTACTAAGCGACTTCAATGTGCTACTAAGCAACTTCAAATAAAACAAACAATAGATTTTCATACTGACCTAAAACCCTAAGATTATGAAAAAGAGAATCCTTTCCATGCTGACCCTCTTGTTAGTGGTCGCTATCGTGGCAGTCGCCAAACCAAAGATCCGCATCATCGCCACCGGCGGCACCATCGCCGGAGCCGGCACATCGGCCACAGGTTCTGCCTACAGTGCAGGACAGGTAGGCGTACAGACACTCATCGACGCCGTTCCCCAGATGCTCGACCTGGCCGAAGTGAGCGGCGAGCAGCTCGTCAACATCGGTTCGCAGGACATGAACGACGAGGTTTGGCTCAAGCTCGCCAACCGCATCAACCAGCTCCTCAACAATGAGGGCTACGACGGCGTTGTCATCACCCACGGAACCGACACCATGGAGGAGACCGCCTACTTCCTCAACCTCACCGTACACAGCGACAAGCCCGTCGTGCTCGTAGGCAGCATGCGCCCGAGCACCGGCATCAGCGCCGACGGCCCTGCCAACCTCTACGGTGCAGTGGCCGCTGCCGCCAGCGCCAACTCCAAGGGCCGCGGCGTGATGTGCTGCATGAACAACATCCTGCTCGACGCCAAGGATGTCATCAAGACCCACACCACCGACGTGGCTACCTTCCAGGGCGGCAACTACGGCAAGATCGGCTACGTGTACAACGGCGAAGCCATCTACAACCGCACTCCCGAGAACCTGCACACCTCCAAGAGCGAGTTCGACGTCAAGGGCCTCACCTCCCTGCCCAAGGTCGGCATTGTCTACGGCTATGCCAACTGCTCTCCCCTGCCCATGCAGGCTTTTGTCGACGCCAAGTATGACGGCATCGTGCTCGCCGGCGTAGGCGACGGCAACTTCTACAAGGACGTGTTCGATGTGGCCCTCAAGGCCCGCCAGAAAGGCATCAACATCGTGCGCTCGAGCCGCGTGCCCACCGGTCCTACCTGCCTCAACGGCGAGGTCGACGACACCAAGTACCAGTTTATCGCATCGCTCACGCTCAATCCCCAGAAGGCACGCGTGCTGCTCATGCTCGCCCTGACCAAGACCCACGACTGGCAGAAGATACAGGAGTACTTCCAGAAATACTGATACACAAGCAGCTATAAAAAGCATCTATAAAAAAACAGCTATAAGCAGCATCCTTTTCATGCCGCGGCTGCGCACCGGCACATAGGGCGCAGCCGCGGACACAACCGCTACACCAGCAAACTTAAACCACCTAAACAACCTGCAATCTATGAAGAAATTATTGATGACAGCCGTCGCTGCTACCTTCACCGCTTGCGCCTTCGCACAGGGAGGAAACACAGGCATGGGCGGCAATGACAACGGCATACAGTCGCTCGCCGAGCGCGTCGCCAAGATAGAGAAGAAGAACGACATGTTCAACGTCTACTTCAACTACGCCGCATCCTACCAGATGGAGAGCAACAGCCTCGACAAGAAGTGGTCATCGCACTTCGCCAACAAGCAGCTCCGCATCGAGATCAAGGGTAATCTCACCGACCATATCTTCTACCGCTTCCGCCACCGCCTCAACAAGGCCACCGACGCCAAGAGCCAGGACAACTTCGCCAAGGCCACCGACATCATGATGGTAGGCTACAAGTTCAATGACAAGTGGTCGGTACAGGCCGGAAAGATGTGCCAGATCTGGGGCGGATTCGAGTTCGACGAGAACCCGATGTGCATCTACCAGTACTCTGACATGGTCGACAACATGGACAACTTCATGGCCGGCGTCACCGTCAGCTACAAGCCAGTACCCTCACAGGAGATCGCCGTCGAGATCAGCGATGCCAACAACGGCAAGTTCGAAGACGAGATCGGCAACAAGGCCGTCCTCATCTCCCACACCGGCAAGGGCGGCGTAGAGGCGCTCGAGAAGGCCAACCATCCCCTCACCTACATCGTCAACTGGAACGGATCGTTCTTCGACGGCAAGTTCAACACGCGCTGGGCATGGGGTCTGCAGACCCAGGCCAAGAACAAGTACAGCCGCATGCTCACCCTCGGACAGCAGCTCAACCTGAAGAAGGTGCAGTGGTACTTCGACTACATGGGCGCCTTCGACGACGTAGACCGTCTCGGCATCGCCACCTCCGAGCTGGGCGACGCCATTGGCGACGCCGTCAGCGTGCCTGTACGTCTGGGCAAGATACACTACAACAGCTTCATCACCAAGCTCAACTGGCAGTTTGCCCCCTCCTGGAACCTCATGCTCAAGGGCATGTACGAGACTTCCAGCGTTTCTAAGGTCGAAGAGCTCAAGAACTACCGCAAGAGCTTCGCCTACATGGGCAGCATAGAGTACTACCCCGTCAAGCAGCAGGACTTCCGCGTATTCCTCGCCTACGTCGGACGCAAGTACAACTACAACGACAAGTGTGCCCTGACCGACTACAATACCAACCGTATCGAGCTGGGCTTCATGTACCGCATCAAGGCATACTGATCTTCAACAGGACAGACCAGTCCGCTTTTTACAAATAAAGTTACACATTTTGTAAACGGCACCACGCCGAAACCTTGTAATTTTGTTCTCTGTAGGGCAGCCTCCTCCGTGGGGCTCCCTTTACAGAGACCAAGAGAAAAACAACTGGCGGGTTCTAAAACATACCCGTAAAATCATAGAATTTAATAATGCGTGGAATTTTTAGAACACGCCAACTAAAAACGAATATTATCTATCATGGCAAACGAAAAACAATACCGTGTAGAGGCTGACCTCCTGGGCGAGCTCAAAGTGCCCGTCGAAGCTCTCTACGGTGTACAGACCCAGCGCGGCATCAACAACTACCACATCTCGCGCAAGAAGATGCGCGACTACCCCGACTTCATCGCAGCCATCGCCTACGTGAAACTGGCTGCCGTACAGACCAACCACTCCCTCGGCGTGATCAACGACGAGATATCCGGAGCCATCTCGCAGGCCTGCCGCGAGCTCATCGACGGACAGTGGCATGAGAACTTCCCCATCGACATGATGCAGGGCGGCGCCGGCACATCGGTCAACATGAACGCCAATGAGGTCATCGCCAACCGCGCCCTCGAGATCATGGGACACGAGAAAGGCGAATACCAGTACTGCTCGCCCAACGACCACTGCAACTGCGGACAGAGCACCAACGACGTCTACCCCACCTCCATCCGTCTGGCCCTCATCCGCATGAACGCCACCCTTGTGGGCGCGCTCACCGGACTCATCTCCGCCTTTCGCTACAAGGGCGACGAATATGCCGACGCCATCAAGATGGGACGCACCCAGCTGCAGGACGCCGTGCCCATGACCATCGGACAGGAGTTCAACGCCTACGCCAACAACCTCGAGGAGGAAATCCTCAACCTTGAGCGCAACATCAAGCTGCTCCACGAGATCAACATGGGCGGTACGGCCATCGGTACCGGACTCAACGCCGTACCGGGCTTCGCCAAGCTCTGCGCCGCCAACCTGAGCAAGCTCACCGGCGAGAACTTCACCTCTGCCTCCGACCTCGTAGAGGCAACGCCCGACACCGGTGCCTACGTCAGCTACTCCGGCTCCCTGAAGCGTCTGGCCGTGAAGCTCTCCAAGATCTGCAACGACCTCCGCCTCATGGCCTCCGGCCCCCGCTGCGGTCTCAACGAGATCAACCTGCCCCCGAAGGCTCCCGGATCATCCATCATGCCGGGCAAGGTGAACCCCGTCATCCCTGAGGTCACCAACCAGGTCTGCTTCAAGGTCATCGGCAACGACACCACCGTATGCTTCGCCGCCGAAGCCGGACAGCTCGAGCTCAACGTCATGGAACCGGTCATCACCGAAAGCCTCTTCGAAAGCCAGATCTGGCTGAAGAACGCCATCGAGACCCTTACCGAGGAGTGCGTGCTCGGCATCACCGTCAACAAGGAGCGCTGCTACGAGATGGTGAAGAACAGTATCGGCATCGTCACCGCCCTCAACCCCATCATCGGCTACAAGAAGAGCTCGAAGGTGGCCAAGGAAGCCCACGAGACCGGACGCTCCGTATACGACATCGTCATCGAGCAGGGACTCATGAGCAAGGAGGATCTCGACAAGGCCCTCGACCCCAAGGAGATGCTCCACTCCCACAAGTTCACCTTGAAATAAGGCGGAACCGGAAAACCGCCGCGACGGTTTTGCTTCAATTCAAGGCAGGTTCTAAAAATTACCTTTGATGGATTTTTGAATTTTAGCCGAGCAGATTTTTC